>DQLG01000535.1 GCA_015660315.1 Candidatus Latescibacterota bacterium | reverse complement strand
GCCGAGGAATCTCGTGCCAGCGGATCACCTTGGTCTTCGAAAACCAGTTCAGATAGTGATACGTATAGGCGAAGGCGACGAAACGCATCACATCCACCACCGAATCCCACTCGGAACTCAGGCCAAATACGCGGATAAACTGTTGCGGTATTACCACCAGTCGCCCCATACTGGTGCGGATATACTCCGTCGCCCCATACCCCCAATTAGGGATATCAAAGGCGAAGAAGCCAACCCCACACAGTATGAAAACGGCGAATGAAAGCCATCCCGAAACGCTGCGATTGCGCAATGTGCCATAAAGGATGAACGCGCCGGTGAACACATAGACGTGAATAAGCGTCGGCACGAAGAAGGAGAACAACAGCGCGACATCCGGGAGTCGACAAATATAGGCCGCGCACAACGCCGCCACAGCACCCAACGCGGCCTTGTGAAAACCGCGGTTGAAATAGACCATCCCGGCAGCGGCCAGCAAGGCGATGAACGCGAAAATACCGTCCCAGTTAACGCCCTCAGGCAACCAATCGCCGAAGACGAAACGCGCCGCGATCGGCAAGGTCAAAAGGACCAACAAGACAAAATCGTATTTTCCGGTGGTAAAATACTGGTGATCGTGCAGCCAGGAAATCTGCGTCAGATAGTGGGCTGGACCGAGTATCGCATAGGCAAAAAGGAATAGCTCGAAAGGCAGTACCAGCGCCACACCCGCGGCCAAAAGCATCAAGCCCGTATTGAGATAATTGACCTGATCCAGTGTCACGCGGCTCGCCTTCCGGCCCGGATACTACCTATCCGTGCCCAGCCCCGCGAATACCGTGATAAAAGAGAACAACTCGGAGGCCGCGGGCGTCTCGTGAAAGTCTTCGCGCACCCAGCGCACACCGACATTGGTCGTCAGCGCATAGCCAAGATAACTGGAGTTATTGGCGACTTGTCCGGCCAGGATCAACGTGCTCCCATCCTCCAGATACCCCGGCGGCAACGGAGCAACCCGCTCGCGCAGGTTATAGAACAACTCGTATTCGGCGCCGGCGGTGAAGTTGATGTTGCGGTTGACGTCACGGGTGGCCTGGAGAGAGAAAATCTCAGTCAACACCTGCGTTTTCGACGTGCCCCGATCGGCTGGGGTTCGGCTATCGTAGAGCTGTTTCCAACGCGGTAGAAAATCCCACTTCTTAAACGAAAGAGCGTATTCTCCTTTGTTGACCACACCAAAAAAATGCTGATCGCGCTGCAAGCCGCCCGAGTCGCCCAATTGATTGAACTGCTCGTGTTTAACCTTGGTCGTAAACGGAAAGAAACGGTCATACTGGATCTCGAGGAAAATCGTATTGGCAAACACGTCCCGGGCGACGAGCTGGTCGCGGGTGAGCACCCCGTTGCCGCGGGTACCAGGGGCGTCGACCCACAGAAAAACATCGTCGGGGATATCGTCCTTGACCTTGCGCGGGTTGGCAACCAGGCGTACCCACAGATTCTTCTCGGGCATTTCCTTCTTGGACGTCAGTAACAGATAAGTGGTTTCGTTCTCGCGCGAGGTGTTCAACAACCGTTCGTCGAGACGACCAACCATCACATTGGTCCCCGGCGTCACCTCCAACCCCACATAGGCGTTATAACCGCGGTGCCCGAGCTTATAGGGGTAATCCGCCTGGTTATCGTCCTCAAAACGGTCGATGACGGTGTTGTTGTTCATATCCATCCCGAACAGAAATTCCGGCGGATCGACTTCGAAGCGCAAAAACGGCTCAGTATAATCAGGTTCGCGGTTAAAGTTGCGGTTAAAATCCGAGATATCATCGTTGTTCTCGTCAATGCCAGGAAAGACCGCGTTGTCGGTCAGCAGCCCCCGACCCTGTCGAGTATTGACACGGGAACCGAAATAACGGCGGCTCCAGTCCGGCAATTCGTCCTGATCGTCGTTGTCGTCGACGAATTCGAAGATATTGCGTTCCTCGCTGTCGTAGTGCACCTCACCTTCGGCATTGGGGATAAACGCACGGGTCGAATAATCCGAGTCGATGCTAAAGGTCTCGGCGAAGACCGTCCAAGGATAAGCACGCTGTTGCGCGGTAAGATACATCGCGTTGGCCTCATTGGTCGCCAACGCCTGTCGTCTGGTGAAATTCTCATTGGGGAAACGGCGATACTGCGAGTTCTGCACGAATTCACCACGCAACTCGAAACCCGCCACGTCGCTGACCGTGAGGTCGAACCCCAACATGCGGTTGCCGGTCGGCAGACCATAGCGGAAGCGGTGAAAAGCCTGGTTCGAGCCGTCTTTGACATTGCCCGGCGCCCGCAACATCGGCAGGAACACCGGCGTACCCAGTTGATTGGTCTGCTTGTTCGAGGTGATATCGACCTTGTAGTCGTTGGCCAATACCAGACCGATTTCAACAAACTTGATCTGGCGAAAATCATCGATCTCATCTTCGACGCTGGGGGAAAAGTCTTCGAGGTTGAAGGTCAAAGTGATAACGTCCTGGCCACTCGCCTCGATCACGCCCCGCTGACGCAACCCGCCTTCGACGGTCGGTTCGATATCGTCGGTGTGCTCGACGCCGTCTATATAGATCCGCCAGCGCGACAACAACGCGCCGCCCTCGCCGTCCTCGGGAGAGTCGTCGGAGACCCGTACGATAATCGAACGCACGAAGTCCGTATTCATCGGCCCGCTCAACAACCCCTGCAGTGAGTTGTCCCCGAAGGGCACGTCGGAATTGCGGTGGGCGGCGTTAACGAAGGTCAACCCGAGATTGGCGAAATCACCGACGCCGACTTGACCCCGTGCGGCCCAGAGATTCGTGAATGTAGTAAACTGCACCCCGGCTGCGCCTTCTTCACCGGCGACCTGCCCGGTGTTGCTGACGCGCGAAGAAAGCAGGGTGATCGCGTATTTGTCGGTCATCAGGTCCCACTGGACCCCGTCGAAACGCGGTTTGGAAAACGTCAGGGGCGTCAAAGTCGTGCGAATGCCG
>DQLG01000288.1 GCA_015660315.1 Candidatus Latescibacterota bacterium | reverse complement strand
TAAGCACTACCCGCCGATTGGCGCTTGCAACTACGCACCCCCAACCGTAAGTTCGATCTATAATAACACCCTATACCACAAACTGACCCACCCTATGCACATCAATCGCATCGCCATCATCGGCGCCGGCACCATGGGCCGCGGCATCGCCCAGGTCTTCGCCCAGGCCGGCCTGGAAGTCTTGCTATACGACTCGGATCCCGACGCGCTGGCGCAAAGTCTTGCCACCATCGCCGAACGCCTGCGCCAACAATGCGTCAAAGGCCACTTGCAAGAAGCCACTTGTGCGACAGCCCTCGACGCCTTGCAGGGCATTGAGCGACTCGAAGCAATAGATACCGACATGATCATCGAAGTCGTGCCCGAACGCCTCGACCTCAAGCTCGATATCTTCAGCCATTTGGGACAACTCGCTCAAGCCCGAACGATTCTCGCCAGCAATACCTCCGGCCTCGACATCAGCGCTCTCGCGCAGGCGTCCGACCGGCCGGACAAGGTCATCGGCATGCACTTCTTCAACCCTCCGCCGATCATGCCGCTGATCGAAGTCGTGCGTGCATCGGAGACTTCTGAAGAGACCTTCGTCGCCGTCATAGCGCTAGCTGAACGCCTCGGCAAGACACCGATACCCGTCGCCAACAGCCCAGGTTTCGTCGCCAACCGCATCCTCTTCCCCATGATCAACGAAGCCATCTACGCGCTCGCCGAAGGCGTCGCCAGCGCCGCCGATATCGACCGCGTTTTAGTATTGGGCGCCAGTCACCCGCTCGGCCCTTTGGCCCTGGCCGATTTCGTCGGACTCGACGTGACCCTCGATATCCTCGATTCGTTCGCACGGCGTTTCGACGACGCAAAATACCGCCCATGCCCCCTGTTGCACGAAATGGTCGACCGGGGCGAGTTGGGCCGCAAGACGGGGCAGGGGTTTTTCTCCTATCCGTGACCATCGATGTTGTACCTTCTGCTGCTCTCAAGCCTACTGACCGCCTGCGGCTCGATCCGTCCTGCGCCGCGCTATACGGACTCGACGGGTGCCGGCGCGGTCGTCCGCGAACTCGAACAACGACGCCGCGCCACACCCAATCGCCTCGCCCGCGTCGTCGATGGTTATCTCGGCATCCCCTACAAGTGGGGCGGCACCACCCGCGCAGGCATGGATTGCTCGGCTTTTACCCGCGCTATATTCCGCGAAACCTACGGGGTAGAGTTGCCCCGGACCTCCAAACAAATGTATGGCGTCGGTCGGGCCATTCCCCAGAGGCAAGACCTCAAACCAGGCGACTTGGTGTTCTTCAAGAACACCTATTCGGGGCCGGGCGTGTCCCACGTCGGAATCTACCTGGGCGAAGGCCGTTTCGCTCACGCCAGTTCGAGTAAGGGCGGCACCATCACCCCGCTCAACGACCCCTATTTTCAACCGCGTTATATCGGCGCCCGCCGCGTCGAACGCTGAGATGCGCATCGGCCTGATTCTGCTCGCCTGCGCCATTGAGGCCTGCTGTATCTACCTGGCCTCACTCGGCGACCTGCGATCCCAAGTCTTACAGTTCTGGACCGCCTTCTTTCCTGCCTTCTTCTGCTATGCACTCGCCGCTTGGCTCGTCCTGCGCCGCGCCGACGGCTCGATCTATTTCATCCTCGGCACCGCCCTCCTCTTTCGTCTGACGCTGTGGTCGAGCCCAGCGACGCTCTCCGACGACATCTTCCGCTACGTTTGGGACGGCCAAGTCCAACTCGCCGGCATCAACCCTTATCTATATGCTCCCTCGGCACCTGAAGTCGCGCACTTACATGAGGCGTTGTCGCAGAGTGTTAACCACGCTGACATTTCCACGGTTTATCCGCCCTTGGCGCAATTCTTCTTTCGCGCGGTCTGTACATTGAACCCCACTCCGGCCGCCATGAAACTCGCCCTGCTGCTTTGCGATTGGGGACTTTGTCTGCTGCTAGCCCGCAGTCTTGTCCGGCGCGGCCAAGACCCGCGCCGCGTCCTGCTCTACGCCTGGAACCCGCTACCCTTAATCGAGGTCGCCGGCAGCGGTCATATCGACGCCTTGGGCATTCTGCTGCTCTTTTTAGCCCTGCACGCATTACAACTGCGCCATTTGGCCGCAGCGGTCTGCGCACTGACAGCGGCCTTCCTCGTCAAGTTATTTCCCCTGATCCTCATGCCCACCTTCTGGCGGCGCCCCGGCGACCACACCCTCTCCGCCTGGCTTGACCCCCGACCGCGCAAGGCCCTGTTGCTCTTTCCGGTCCTGGTCCTGGTCGCCTTCTTACCCTTCGCCGACGCCGGCACGCAATTGATAGCAGGACTGCGAACCTATATACAGCATTGGTATTTCAACGCGGCGGCCTATTCACTGATCCACTACAGCCTATCCCCCTGGGACGGCAATGCGCACTTACACGCGCGTTGGCTTTGCACTGCTTCCTTCGTGTTATTCGCCCTATACACCCAGATCCGTTCGCGCGACTCTTACCGCGCCACCTTCATCACCCTCGGCGCCTATGTCCTGCTCTCGCCGACGATGCATCCCTGGTATCTGCTCTGGGTCCTGCCCTTTCTGCCTTTCTTCCCCCATCCCGCCTGGCTGCTCTTCAGCGGCCTGATCGCCCTGGCCTACGAAGTGCTAATCGACTATATCCATACGGGGGTTTGGCAGGAAAAAACCTGGGTCCTATGGGCACAGTACGCCCCATTTTATATCGGACTCATCGCCACCGCCTACTACCGCCGATTTATTAAAAGCAACGAATCGGCCCCTTCAGACGTCTAATAGCCGGACACTACACTGCAACATGCGATAACCTGATGTATCCGCACCCGCTCCACACCTTACGGGCAAAAGCGGAAGTACTATGGAATTTATATATTCCTACATATATTAATTCGGCGCGGGAAGCCCCTCGCGCTAGCTGGAAAGCAATCACCGACTTGAATCGCTTCACTAAAGACACGTTCCGCCTTTTAGCCCTCTGCCTCGGCGCGCTGTGCCTGCACGGCTGTCTCGAACTAATTCGCAGACCTGCGGAAGACGGCCCCATCCCCTACACACCAGCGGCCGCCACAATCGACACCAGCCGCACAAAAACTCCATCCAGTGTGGCCGTCGCCAAAGACAGACCGAACATCGCCGCCTTGCCGCCACTAGCCGTTATAAACCGCCCCGAACGATCGCACAAACAGTGGCAGAGCATCGAAAAGATCAACGAATACGCCATGTGGTGCATCGAAAACGAGATGTGGAACGAGGCGAGGTCCCATATGGAACGCGCCATAACCCAAGACAGCCTGTCGGCCAGTCTGCACAACAACCTAGGCATCGTCTACGAGCGTCTCGGTATGGTCGACAAGGCCACTGATTTCTATAGCCGTGCCCAGGCGCTCAATCCCAGTAAAAAAGCATACGCGGCCAATTTGAGTTATCTGCAACAGCGTCAACAAGCCGCCCACGACTCGACCGGCGAATTCGATATCTTCAAGTTGGAACACGGGCGCCGGCCGGGCGCCCGGCGGCCCGGCGAACCACCACCCTACACGGGAGAGTAAACGTGCAGGCCAAAACGAGATTGTATAACGCGTCCCTTCGGAGCCTCGCCTGCGCTTTGCTGCTTGTACTATGCGCCGGGGACCTTGGCGCCCAGGACATCCTGACCCAGCAGTTACAGCAGGGATTCGGCAAGAACAAGGTCCGCTACCGCGACTTCAAGTGGGAAGTCCTCGAAAGCGAGCATCTAGAGCTGCACTTCGAGCCGGAGTTCCAGGGCCTCGCTGTGCAAGCCGTCGAATATCTCGAAGAGGCCTACGGCCATATCAGTGAAATTCTGCACCACGAGCTGTCGAACCGGCCGCCGATCGTCATCTACCAGTCCCACTACCAGTTCCAGCAAACCAATATCTTCCCCGATTTCTTGCCACCTGGCGTAGCCGGTTTTGCCGAGCCACTACGCTTTCGCATGGTCATCCCCTTTGACGGCGACCTCGACGAGTTCCGCAACGTGCTGGTACACGAGTTGACCCACATCTTCCAATACGATATCGTGCACAAAGGCCCCATCAAACGCATCACGAGCCCTATCGCGCAACCGCCGACCTGGATCATGGAGGGCATGGCCGAGTACACCACCCCAGGCCGAAATACCATCGATGAAATGGTCCTGCGCGACGCGATACTCACCGACCGACTCATCCCCCTCGAAACCATGAACGCGGCGTGGGGCCAGGGCAATGTCTTCCTCGGCTACAAGCAGAGCCACTCGCTGATGGAATATATCGCAGACAATTACGGCCCCGAAAAGATCAGCCGCATCTTGCGCCTCTGGGACAGCCAGAACGACACCGACAAGCTGCTCGACCGCCTGATCGGCATGGACATGAAAACCCTCGACGACCGCTGGTCTGCCCATATGCGTAAATCGTATTGGCCGCTTTTGCAGACACGCGACTACAGCAGCGAATTCGCCGAGGAAATCGGCGACGACGACGAGGTCTTCCAAAGCTTCTCCAGCGCGCGTTGGTCGCTCAGCGGCGATATGCTTGCGGTGCTCTCCTCCGATGGCATCGAGCAGCACGTCGACATTATCCGCATAGACGACGCCTCACTCGTCGAGCGCGTCACCCGCAGCATGCGCGCCGCCGAATTCGACCATTTGAGTATCGGCAGCGGCACCGTCGCCTGGGCACCCGACGGCCATACGATCGCCTTCGTCGCCAAGGAAGGTCCCCGTGACCAGATCCTACTCTGGAGCCTTTACGACAAGGAGCTCGGCCAGACACTGGCCATGCCCGACCTCGAACTCATCGAGAGCCTGGCCTGGGCACCCGACAGCCGCGAACTTGCCTTTATCGGCACCGGCTCCGGCCAATCCGATCTCTACACCATCAACGTCGACACCGGCGAGCGACGCCAAATCACGGGCACACCGCAGCGCGAAGACCACCCAAATTGGTCGCCTGACGGCCAGCATATCGCCTTCAGCTCCAAATACCACAACCAATTCGATATCAAAATCTACGATATGGCCGAAGGCACATCGCGCACCGTGGTATCAAACCCGACCGACGATCTGTGGCCGCAATGGTTGCCCGAAGGCAACAAACTGCTCTTCGTCTCCACCCGTGACAAGATCAACGACCTCTTCGTTTACCACCTCGACGAAGAGCGCGAATACCGCCTGACTCGCAGTCTCAGCGGAATTATGAACCCCGCCCTCTCACCCGACGGCCGACAGATCGTCTTCAGTACCTACTTCAAGGGGGGCGGACACCTCTACCTAATGGATATGCCGGAATGGCCCGGGGTCAAACGCAAAAACGCCGAGCTGTTGGCCCGCGTCGAATCGGCACAAACACCGCCGCTCGCGTTTGATGACATGCAAGTCCCCGATGACGTGGCCCTCGCTTTTGCCCCTAACCCCGAACCAACTCCCCCGACGCCATCGACGCCCACGATCCAAGACAACGCGACGCTCACCGATCAGAGCAAAGCCTCGGCCTTGGAAAAAGTCATCGCCCTGAAAAACCAGGCCCTGCCCGACGACGCGATACTCTTGGCCGGGGCGAACGGCCCCTTGCCGGAGAGCGAACTGCAAGGCCCCGAAGCCACCGCCTCCGTGCAACTCGACACACAAGAGCCCGTCGCGGCCAATACACTCGATGACGGCGAATTGGAGCTGCGCCGCCGCCGCTATACGCCGAAGCTCGAATTCGACGGTATCTCGGTGCAAATGGGGTATTTCGATGGTTTCTTCTCGTCAGTCGCGCAATTGAGTATGAGCGACCTATTGGGCAACCATTCGCTGGCCTTGGCCACCGACTACGTGGCCTCGCAGGAGATCAGCAACGATTTCAACTTCGCCGGCAGCTATGAGTACTACGGCAAGCGCCCCACCTATCGCATATCCGTCTTCAACTGGAACCAGTATTTCAGTAACAACCGCACCTTTATTTCTCAGGGCCGTTTCACCGGCGGCATCAGTCGCGTGCAACAGCGCGGCGCCCTCGCTAACGCCAGCTACCCGCTCGACCTTTACCGCCGGCTCGAAATGAGTTACACCTATGTCGGCGAGCAGGAAGAGCAGATATACCCCATCGGCGAACTCGGCCCAACCACCAGCACGCACCTGTTCAAATCCGCCTATGTGCACGACTCGATCACCTACGGTCTGTTGGGTGCCACCGCCGGCAAACGCTATTTTCTCTCGGTCGGCCGCACCCTAGACGTCAGTTCATCGACGCGTTCCTTCTCGCATCTGGAGCTGGACTACCGGCAGTATCTGCGGCTGGGGCGCTGGTCTGTGTTGGGCCTAAGAGCCTATGGCGTGGGGTCTTTGGGCAACGACGCGCTTGAATACAATCTCGGCGGTCCGACCTGGTTTTTACCTTTCTACACCGGCTTCAACCTCAACACCGGTCCATTGCGCGGTTATCAATTCTCCGAATTCGCCGGCAGCAGGGTCCTCTTGGCCAACGCCGAGTTACGCGTTCCCTTCGTGCGCGGCATCCTCTTCGGTTGGCCCGCAACCTTTCTCGTGCCGGCCATAGACGGCAGCCTATTCGTCGACGTCGGCACCGCCTGGAACGAGGACGACAAGCTCGACTTATGGCCCTTCTATGACCCGCACTCCAACCCCGAGCTGCCCGGCCAACGGCAGGTGCGCGCCAGCGTCGGTTTTGGTTTGCTGGTCTATTTCCTGCTGCCAATGAACCTCGAATTCGCCAAACAGACCGATCTGCTAGGAAACTACTCCGACTACAAGTTCCACTTTAGCTTCGGACAAAGCTTTTGATTCGCGCCGCTTTCATTGCATTGCTAATAGGTCTAGCCGGGTGCGGGGGCCGCGGGGGGTCCTTTGAAAAGGTCAAATTCCGCGCGCCCTCGCAGGCCGACCCCGCGTTGAGCCCCTTTCTCAAGGAAGTCGACCATATCGGCGTGATCTGCGTGACCAATATCGAGCCCTTCAGGGAACTGGACATCGAGAAAGTCATGGCGCGGCTGTCCAATGCCATGGCCCGGGGCCTGAGCAATATGCCCGAGATCACGATAGTACCGCAAGACGAGATCACCTGGCAACTCAAGCACATCCACTTCGACTCGACGAGCGTCTACGAGGACACCGTGCGGGCCGCGCTAAAAGAAAAGCTCAAACTCGACGCGCTGGTCTTCGTCGAACTAAAGCACTTACAAG
>DQLG01000342.1 GCA_015660315.1 Candidatus Latescibacterota bacterium | reverse complement strand
TTATTGGCTAATGAATTGCGGATAATCATATCATGAGCAAGTGCTTTTGTCTACCCCAAAACGGCGTTCTCGTGAAGTACTGAGAATAGTTCAAATCAAGACAAAGTCTGAGATGCTACTTCGCGCTCTAAGGCTCGCCGCCTTGCCGGTGTTGATTTCCCTATTTCTTACACCAGTCCGCTTTTTCCTCGAATTGGCGGGGATACCTGAGGTGTACATTTTCCCCATAGGATTACTCTGGTTGACATTGGGGTTTTCCGTCTTATGGGCAATCAGATTATCCGACGAAGAGCATCCGTACTGGATACTGTTATTGAGTCTTTTCTTTTTTGCACCGCCTTCCAGAGTTCCGGTATTTGTGCTCTGGTGGATTACCAAGACGTGGGGACTGGGTACTCACTACGACATCTTCGATAGCTGGGATCAAGCGCTAATCGGGCAGATTGTGTACGGGTCCCTCGTTCAAATCATTCCCGGTAGCTTGCTGGGTTCACTGACGCTTGCCATTAGGAGACACCGCAAGTCTGTAATGGCTTGAACGGGTTGGGTCAAGATGGCCAGGATCTGTTATAGATAGACTCTAATCTCTATTATTTCAAAGCCTGACTAACCCTTGGTCTCCGATTACAAAGCGCGTCCTTTCAATTAGCAACTCCGCTACGATATCTGCGCCGCCCCCGCCGAAGACCTTTAGTTCTGTCGATCCGATCTGTGCGACTTCCGTTGTGCCTTCCCGCCTTGTTTCGACCATTGCTTTTTCCAGGTGTTTATGTCCCGGACAGAGTATGACGCCTAGATTTCGTCGCTCGGTTAGACCCGAGGGCGTGTAGCGCAGGTGGTATTGCATGGCCCATTGGCCGCCGCCCTTGTCGGTCATCGGCGGGGGATCCCATCCCTCGGTGAGTGAAAAGAAGCCGTTGCCGCCCCAGAGAAAATGGCCGGTCAGCGAGGCGTGGTCTCGGTCCAACGAAAAAGAGCGCTGGTTTTCGTCGACGGTGAAGGGATTCCAGGAGTGGATATTCCATTGCAGGGAGGAGGCCATATTTTCGCGGGCGACGAACTCGTCGACCATTGCGAAACACTGTGGTCTTTTGAGATAAATGACGTGGCGGCGGCAGCGGGTGGCACGGTCCTGATAACTCTGATCGGCGATGCCGCAAAAATAGGTCAGGTGCTCGTTCTCGTAAGCGTGGACGATGTGGCCGACGGATTCGGGCGAGCGCATGAGTTGCGAGGCGTCGGAAAGGGTTAGGCAGTTGTGGGATTTAGTGTGCCAGACCCAGTGCGCGTGGTGGTCCGAGCCGTAGCCGGCGTAATAACCCGAGGGCATCGCCAGTACCTTGCCGCCGGCGTGCAGAATGAAGTCGTTGTTGTTGGCGTGCGAATGACTGATGGCGCCGTAGGGAGAAGAGCGGAAGATCAAGGCGATATCGCGCTCGGGTTTTGTGCGGTCGCTGCGCAGGGCGGCCCAGCCGGTGTCGGCGAAGACGCGCAGTAAACGGTCCTGTGCGGGCGCGTCTATTTTTTTTGCCGATGCTGGAGCTAATAACAATTGCGCGTTGACGCCGGACAGTTGTCGCTCAGGTGGGGTTGTCAGGGTTTCCGCGATGTGACGGAAGTCGGCGACATAGTCGTTGAATTCGCCGGTGCCGGTTTCGCGACCGATCAGATCGACGAGGTCGGCGTTGTTGTTCCAACTCGTCGCCCAGCGTTCGCTGTGGTCGCCGAAACCCATCCACTCGGCATAGGGCGGCAGGCACCATTGCCGCCAGCGCGCGTGGTTTTGCCAGAAAGGGCGGCGGTAGAGGTCGATGCCGGTGCCGCGTTTTAGCGCCGAGGCGAACATGGTCATGATGGTCACATAGGCCAAGCCATAGGAGGGGCCCTGCGCCCAGGCCCCGTCGTCACCGGCCCAACTCGGCCACAGCCCGCAGAGCACGGGTCGCAGCCATTCGAGCCATTGCACGGCTTCGGGGATATGCTCGTGGAAGACCAGCGCGAGTTGCGCGAGAAAGACGATTTCGCGGCCGGAGTGCGAGTCGAAGCGGTCGATGCCGTAGTGGCCTAGGTCGTGCATGTGTTCGAAGGTGATCTGACCACGTCGCCTGAATTGCTCGATGACTTGTGCGCGTTCGGATTCCGTAAAGAGGTCCCAGACCCAGTCGCAGACGTGCGAGCCGTGCCAGATGACCGACATATGCGCCTCGTCGTTGTGGTCGATATGGCTCGAACCTTCGGGGTCCCATTGCGCGATTGAGGCCATGCGTTGGCAGGCGGCGCGGCCAAAGCGTTCTTCGCCGCTCAACAGCCAGGCCAGGGCTAGGGTTTCCGCTCCTTTGACGAAGCGACGGGTACCCCACATCGTCGGATACCAGATTTTCCAGAAGGCGGCGTAATTATTATCGCGTGAAGGCAGAAATTCAGGTTCGGCGATTTCGTGCGATTGCAGCATCTGAGCTTCGGCCTCGGTGCGCAGTGCTGGCCATTGCGGTGGGGGATCGGCGCGCAGGGCAGCGCTCTGGTCGGGTTGAAGGTAGATACGCGGATGGTTTTGTGGTAGGCGCGCCAGCCATTCGTCAGCGGGCGGAATTTCTACGATTGCGGCATCCGTGTCGATCGTCAGGGTGAAGACCTGAGATTGCTCCCCGTCGGCCGACCAGCGCCACCAATAGGTGCCCGGCGGCAAGGCTTGTTTGGGCAGGTGCAGCGGGTCGGTTAAGTCACCGAGTTCGATGACCGGGTTGGTGAAGTCCGGGTCGCGGGCAACTTGCAGGGCGAACCGTCGTTGGCCTTCGCGTGGTTTCCAGGCAAAGACTGGTGGGTTGGTACGCGGTATTTGGCCGTTCCGCGGTTGTCTGGGGTCAAGATGCGGGTGGGGGTGTCGAGTGTTTTTCATTGCATCACCTGTTCGAGTAAGCCGGTTCGGGTAAGATATTGGTAAAGGATGAGTGCGATGACTTTGTGCCCTTCCCCTGTTAGATGGATTCCGTCAGTTTCGAAGTAGATATTTTTAACCTCTTGCTGAGGTAGCCGGTCGAAGGCGGCGAGCAAGTCGATGATGTGGGCTTCTTCGTCGCTGGCGACCTGGCGGACAATCTCGGCGTAGCGGCGGTACTGACGACGAAAAACCAAAGAGGATGGGTGTAGGTCTGGACCCGCTCGGTGATATTCCAGGTCGGCCCGTAGCCATTGATAAGATTGTCGACGCTGCGGTAGGTGATAAAGGCGTCTTCGTGCAGCCAGGCGTTTTGCAGAACGACTAGCGCATAGAGCGCGATAAAACCGGGCAGGACCAGGCGTCTAAGCGGCATCGGCAGCTAGGTCGCGGAGGAGTCGATCGGCTACTTTTTTGCGTTGGCCGGGCACGGCGGCCTGTTCCAAATCGTAGATTTCTTCGGGAATGAGGTTGCGCTGGTCTTCGATGGGCAGGCTGCCGTGCGAGCCCTCGCCGATATAGCGGTTGAATACGGTCATGCGCGGATATTTCTCGGTCCAGGCTTTGGCGCCGTGGTAGAGTGCCTCGGTAAAAATAACGCAGTCGCCCGCTTGCACCGGCACATTGACGACGGTGGGTGGTCCGTCGTGGATCGAGACGCTGTCGGGTAATTCGAAATTGCGTTTGTGGCTGCCGGGCAGACAGACGAAGCCGGTTCCGGCGGGCACGTCGACCAATGAGATTGCAGCGTTGAGAAAGCCGGCGTAGGGCGCGCCATCTTCAACCTGGTAATCGCGGCCGGCGGCGTGAAAATTGATCTCGTCGGATGTGCGATAGTTTTTGGTCAGTGCGGTATCGACCAGGCAGGGGTTTTGCCGGGTGAGGGCGAGGATAACGCGCATGATCTGGCGGTTGAGGACCAGGCGTTGGAATGTTTCGTCGGCGTAGTGCACGTGGTTGATCCAGCGCGCCAGGGTCGGTGAGGCCTTAGGGTTGCTCAGTGCGGTCGAAGTCAGCGGCGGTGGCAGCTCTTCCAGTGTCATTTCATGCCACCGGTCGCCGAGTTCAATCATCCGGGTAATGTCTTCTTTGACTACGACGTCTTTTAGGATGATATAACCGTGGTGGTCAAAGAACCACTTTTCTTTTTCGCTCAGCATAGCCCCTCTATTGGCCATCACCGAAGCCCGGCAAGGTCGAGGTGCTGAGCAGGCCGCCGTCTACATCGAGCGCGACTCCGGTTAAAAAGGACGATTCTTCGGCGAGAAAAAAGAGGATGGCGTTAACGATATCCCCTTGTGTGGGGTTGCGACCGAGCGGGATGTCCGCCGCCGTCGCGTCGAGGATCGCTTCGTTGTTGGCGCCCGTCGTCTGGTGTTTGTAGGCGAGTACGTCTTGGCCCATGCCGGTCGTTGAGACGCCGATCGGGCAGACGCAATTGACCGTGACGCCGTCGGGGGCCAATTCGCCAGCGAGTGCCTTAGTTAGGCCGACGACGCCGAATTTTGCGGCGCAGTAGGAGGCGATCAGCGCGCAGCCGATTTTTGAAACATCAGAGCCGATATTGACGATGCGGCCGCGCTGACCGCTTTGGCGCAGCAGCGGTGCGGCGGCTTGGCAGCAGAGGAAGACGCCCTTGAGGTCGATATCGATGACCCGGTCCCAATCGGCCTCGGTGGTTTCTTCCAAGGGGCCGAAGTGGATGACTCCGGCGGAGTTGACCAGCGCGTCCAGGCCTCCGAAGCGCTTGTCGCAGGCGGTTACAGTCTGCTGTACGGAGGCTGGTGAAGTGACGTCGAGCCTTAGCGGCAGGATCTGGTCGTTGTTCAGTTCCTCCGCAGCCGCATGCAGTTTTTCTTCGTCGATATCGGCGATGGCGACTTGCGCGCCTTGCGCGAGTAGGGCCTTGGCAGTGCTGAGGCCGAAACCGCTGGCCCCGCCGGTGATCAGCGCGCGTCTAGGCTTCAAAATGATATTTCTCCACGATATCCTCGTTGACCTCGACCCCTAGACCCGGCTGGTCGCGCACGGCGAGATAACCGGCTTGCTGTATCCAGGGGTCGGTGACCAGTTCGTGCTGCATCGGCGATTCGTGTGGTTTGAAGTCCATAGCGACCCCGTGCGTCGAGTTGGCCATCAGGTGCACGCTGGCGGCGGTATTGAGCGCGCTGGACCAGGTGTGCGCGCTCCACTGTAGATTCTCGGCCTCGATTAGTTTGATATACTGGCGGCAACCGGTGATACCGTGGCAGCGGCCCGGGTCCATCTGTATCACGTCGACTCCGCCGGAGTGGATCAGGCGGCGATAGCTGTCGAGGTCCCACTCGTCTTCACCGGTGCCGATCGGGGTCGCGGTGGCGTCGCGCAGCCGGGCGTGCGCGTCGAGGTCTGAGGGCAAGAGCGGTTGCTCGATCCAGCGCAGGCGGTAGGGTTCGAGGTCACGGAAGCGCTGGATGGCGGTGTTGAGATCCCAGATATTGCGCGCGCCGGGCGTGTCGACGATAAGCTCCAACTCGTCGCCGATCGTTTCGCGGACTTGGCGCACGATGTCGATATCTTTATTGCGATCGAGGCCGAAGACGGCTTCGGGCCGCATACCCCAGCCGGCCTTGACCACGTGGTAGCCCTGTTCCTTGAGCCAGCGAAATTCGCCGAGGGTCCAGTCGAAGTTTTCCATATCGAAGATAAACGAGGCCATGGCGACGACCTTGTCGTGCAGTTGCCCACCGAGCAGCCGACAGACGGGCTGGCCGAGCGTTTTGCCCGCCAGGTCCCATAGGGCCATGTCGATAGCGCTGACGGCAAAGGCAGCGACGCCTTCGGGGCCGTACCACCAGACGTGGTCGAGCATGCGTCGCCAGTGGCGTTCGACATCGAGCGCGTTTTCGTCAATGAGCAGCGGCGCCAGGCCCTGTTCGACGATGATTTTGGTGGCGAGGGTCGCCTCGCGGAATTGTGAGATGCACTCGCCCCAGCCGACTTGGCCGTCTTCGCCTTCGATGCGGACGAGGGTGATATAGCGTTCGATGCCCTTGTAGTGGGGTTCGGGATAGGCCATGGGAAAAGCCTGGATTTTGCTTATTTTCACGGTAAGCGTCCTGGTTGGCGGTGGATTACTGAAGGGACTGTAGTACTCTGTTGCGCGTTTTGATATGGGCGGAAAGATAGTACCGCAGGCGATTGTGGGCAATACGCGGGGATTCGTAGTTTGACGGAGCCGGGACGTCGGTTGTAGCTTACGCGCGGAAGGTGCACATGTTGCATATAGCGGGAGGCTTGTACAATGAGCGAAACACTCAATCTCGATCTAAACTATTACGAACACCCACGCGGAACCGGTATCCGCGAGGCCGATTGCCGGCGCAGTATTTTGCATTGGCAATTGCCAGTTGAGCAGGTGGCGTTGGTTTGTGTCGATGTGTGGTCCGAGCACTATATACAGACTCATGTCGAGCGCACGACAAGCATCACCTTTGATCGGATAGTGCCGGTGCAAGAGGCCTTTCGTCGAATGGGGGCGTTGGTGGTGCATGGACCAAGTCCGGATTGTGCGCGCAAATATCCCGAGTGGTTGGAAGAAGAGGTGGACGAGCCGCAAGCACGCAAGGGCGATTGGCCGCCGGCGGACTTTCGCGGTAAAGAAGGGGAGTACGCCGGTTTTGCCCGGCCCCATACCGAGCGGACCGAGGAATTTAACCGGATCATCCGCGATAGACGTATTGTGCCCGAGGCGGCGCCCAGGCGCGATGACCGGGTGGTGGCCAATGGCGAGGCGCTGCATCGGTTATTACAGCGTCGCGGTGTGTTATTCCTGTTTTATATGGGTTTTGCCGCCAATATGTGCGTGCCCTTTCGCGACTACGGGATGCGGGCGATGAAGGACCGGGGTTATGAAGTTATTTTACTCGAGGATTGCACTACGGCTATCGAGGTCGAGGATACGGCGGACGATCTGTTATTGTCGCAGGCCTGTAAGATCGACGCGGCGTTGACGATCGGTTATACGCTGCAGTCGGCGGATCTATTGGCGGTGTGTCGCGAGGTATAACAGAGGGGTAATCTTACGGCGTTATTCGCACGGTACTGACGACTTCATAGACAGGGAGACTTCATAGGATGACGGATGAAGAACGCTATCTCTTCGATCTGCCGGGTTATATGGTGCTCGAAGATGTGCTCAAAGCAGACGAGTTGCGCGATCTTAATCAGGTGCTCGACGAGTACGATCTGTGGAATGAATCCCCTGGGCAGGGTGGATTCTTCGATTCTTGACGGAACGGCGACCACCAGGTTTCGGCCGGGCCCATACACCGTTTTGCCAAGTCATTCCGGCAATTGCTTGGCCACTCCCGCATGGCCCCCTACCTGACAGACCTACTCGGCAAACAGTTCCGTTTCGACCACGGTCACGCGATGCTTATGAAAAAAGGCTTAGAGGCACTCGCGCTGCACGGTGGCGGGGTGCCGAAGGAGCCCGGGATCCGCTATGAGGTCGCCGACGGACAGATCCGTTCCGAACTTTTGGTCGTCGAATACGCGTTGTGCGATGTTGCCGAGGGGGACGGGGGTCTTTGTGTGGTACCGGGCAGTCATAAGAGCAATTTCGCCTGCCCGTCGAGTCTTGCGTCCCTTGAGCAACCGGGGGCATGGCTGCGGAACGTGCCGCAGAAAGCCGGTTCGGCGGTTATTTTTACCGAAGCGCTCACGCATGGTACGCTGCCTTGGACGGCGGATCATGAACGTCGGGCACTTTTTTATCGCTATACCCCGGGGTATATGGCGTTTGTGGGGCGTTACCGCGAGGATGGTCTTGAGGCATCCGATGGCGGTTACCCTCAGCCCTCACACTGCGACGAAGGCGATTGGAGTCCCGAGGAACGGCGCATCCTCAAAGCCCCGTATGTTTGGAAACGCGACGACACTTTTCCGGAAAGCTGAAATGAACGTGCTGTATTTGCACACCGTAGATACAGCACGCTGATTCGCGTAGACGATCAATGTCGGTATCGCAAAGCTAACGCGCTCGCTTTTTCCTTGCTTAGCGATAATGCGGCGTCTCTTTCAGGCGATATTCCAGCAAATGCCCGCGTGCACCGATGTAGAAGACGCCCGGTTCGCCCTCGATGATCTGGTAGAGGTCGGGGATTGGCGGCTGGTCGAGGTAGTGGATGCGGTCGGTGCTGACGTCGAGTTTGAAGACATCGCGCCGGGTGACGCCGTAGATATCGCCATCGGAGCCGCACGTCAAATGGATGACACCGTAGGTTTCGGGTACGCCCATCAGCGGGGTGCCTGGGTTGCGCATGTCCCAGCGGTGGACGACTTGGCGTTCGTCGACGTCAAAGGCGAAGAGTTGGCCATTGCTGGCCGAGCCGTAGACCAGGCCGGAGGCACTGCTGACGGCAAGCGAGGTGATGGCGACGGCTTCGGGCATGGGTATGCATTCGAAGACGCGGCGTTGGCTATCGACGTCGAAGAGATAGAGTTTACCTTGTGTGGTGGTCTCGATGCAGCCGCGGCCGCCCGAAATACTGGTGCCGCCGTAGACGAAGCGACGGTCGGCGGTGATGGATTGTACGGACTGTTCTTCGTCGCGGAAGACGTGCATATCTTCGCTTTCGGGATCGAAACGGGCCATGCCGCCGCCGGGGATGCGGTAATTGGCACGGCAGGCGATATAGATGCGCTCGTCGGGGCCGATGGCGTATTCGAAGGGGCGGTTCATATCCTGCCCGAGTTGGCCGAAATTGCGCGGGTTGGCGGTGGGAGAGATACCTCCGGCTTCCGGTTGTGGATCCCAAGGTTTTTGCGGGTCGTAGACGGCCCAGTAGCCGTTACCATAACTGCCCATATAGACTTTGTCGTTGTAGCCGATGACGTCGTAGACTTCACCGCCGTCCCAGCCGACGCGGCCTAAGTCGGCGAGTTGGCGGGTGGCGGGATCGAAGTTGAAGATGTGCATCGAGATAATGGTGCTGCCGTAGATCTTGCCGTCGGTGCCCTTGTTTAGGCCACAGATATCGGAGGCGACGCGAGGCTGGTAATCGCTTTGTCGTTCCTCACCGTCGACGGTGTAGTTGGCGGCGAGGCGAAAACGGGCCTGGATGTCGCGGGTGGGCGGCGAGCCTACTTGAGCCTTGGCGGGTGGAGTTTCGCTGAGAACGCGGGTCTGGCCGGTAGCGGGGTTGAAGGCGACCTGGGACCCAGGGTCGCGGGTGATGCCGCAGACGATTTCGCCGGTCTCGGTTTCGGCGCTTGGATAACACCAGATGTGTTGGCCGGGGATGATGGGGTCGGGCGCTTGGCAACCGCAGTCGCGCCAACGGTCGTCGGCCGGGTCAAAAGAAAATAGGTGGCCGTGCGGGTGCGAGCCGAGGTAGACGCGGCCGTCGCTGGCAATAAAGGGCGTGCCGGCGAAGCGCTGATCGCTGACGGGGGGAAAGCCGTGCGAGGTGAGCGCGCGTGTTTGCGGGTCCCACGAGAGCAGTAGGTGGCCGGGCTGGTAGAGGCCATGGTTGGTGGCGACCCAGAGTTTGCCGCTTGTGTGGTCAGGGGTGGAGTTGAACTCGCGGCAGCCGATCGGATGCTCTTCGACAACTTGGCCGCTGTCGACGTCGATGGCGAAAAGCCAGGCGCCTTCTTGGCCCAACTCGGCGCCCCAGAGCAGGTCAAGGTCGCGCACCGGATCATGTAATAGCCAGCCGCCGCCGAGCCAGCCGCCGACGACCGGACGGCCCAAATCAAAGTAGATGCCCATGTATGTTCTCCTTATAATTTATAGGCCTTAGGTGGCTAAACTAGGTAAAGCGGTGCCCGCGGGCAATCGGGTGGTATGGGGCAGGTTTGAACGTGACATTGACTTAAGCGATCAAAAGACTATAGATTCCATACCGATAAATGCAGCAGTTTTGTTATAATAATTTTATACATTGAGGCCGCTTTTTCCTCTAACCTCGCCAAGGTGTTATGGCTCGAAGCCTTATTGCCGCAAAAGTATTGCTGATAGCATTGGCATTGGCCCCACAAGCCCATGGCTCGGAAGTTTTTACCGTGGGTGGGGACGAGAGGGGCTGGTCCGGGTGGGGCGACACCCCAGGAGGTGTTATCGCCTTCGTCGATCGCCTCGGCGACGTGCAAAATCCCGCGGGCAATCAGGTCTTTGCCGGTGTCGCCGATTCGTTGAGCGGCTGGATCATGCCCTTGCGGCTCAATCCCGACTTTAATATCTCACTCGATGTGTTCGAGCGCGGCGGCGATATTGACGTGCCGAATTTGGCGCGTAGCGAAAAAGACCCCGAAGAACTCGCGGGGGTGCTCAACGGCGATCACCGAGTCGCCTATGACCGCAAATTCGTCGCCGGGCGGATCGTGCGTAACAACGGCGTCGCGATCCGCATCGACCTGGGGGCCCGCTTCGGGATGGACCGGATTGTCTTCTATCCTAGGATGACGGATCTGTTTCCCTTCGACAACGAGTTTATGCGCGGTTACGAACTGTTCCTCAATGATGGCCTACCCCAGAATCTCTTTGCTAGTGGCCAACCCATTTTCACCTCGCCGGTGCTGCGCGAGCCGGATAATCGCGAGGTTAAGGTCGATGTCCAGATCGAGCCGCAATTCGTGCGCTTTGTCGAGCTCAAATCCATCTCGACGCTGGGTTTCGAGGTCGATGAAATAGAGATTTATGGCCGGGGCTTCGTACCTACAGCTCGCTATGTGTCCAATGTGCTGGACCTGGGGGAAAAGGGGGTTTGGGGCTCGATCAATTGGGCGGAGGCGTTGACCGGCGGCGCAGAAAACTCGAAGGTCGAGGTACGGGTGCGCAGCGGGATGGATGAAACGCCCGATATTTACTACCGCTCCGTCGCCGTGAACGGGGTGAGACAATTGACCCCGATCGACAGCAAGGGCGATACGCTAACGCAGGAAATCTACGAGAAAAAGCTGTCTGAGACCGAGCGCGGGCCGATCAGGGTCGATGCGGCGAACTGGAGCCAATGGCAACTCGTGGCCAACGGTACAGAACTGAACCTGCCGGCGCCGCGCCGTTATTTTCAGTTTAGTATCGATTTCGCCAACCGGACCCTCGACGCCAGTAGGGCCATCGCCGATTTGGGTTTTGAGTTTGAACGTCCACCAGTCGACCGAATCGTGGCCGAGATCGATCCGCCCCGGACTAGGGTCGGTGAGCAGACGGCCTTTACTTATGTCGCTCGCGTCGCCAATACTACGGGTCGTGCGGGTTTTGTGCGTTTCGAAGTAGAGACGCCGGCCCGGGTCGCGGCGATTCGCAAGGTGGAGCTT
>DQLG01000746.1 GCA_015660315.1 Candidatus Latescibacterota bacterium | reverse complement strand
TGTGGGGCTATGCAGATGCGGTGGCCCGAGTATTTGCTGGTGGCTAGGACCAGGGACTCAATCGAGAGTAGGCCGGGGTCGATATTGGCTCGGCGTTGCAGTGTATCTTCCGTAGCTCTCGCCATCTGCCGTTCTAGTTCGATCGTCTGGCTTTTGATTGCGGCTAGTTTAGAGGGATCTATTCGTTCGGTGCAACAGACCAACTGTTTTTGCAAGTTGGCACCCATTTCCCCTTGGTAGTAGGAAGTGTAGTCGAAGGCGTAGAGCTCGCTTGTGGCGCGCAATGGGCCGAAGCGTTGGGCGAGTTTTTTTTTTGCCTCAGCCAAGGTTTCTTCGCAGTCGGCGAGCACGGCGAAGACTAGGGTGACGGGTGTGGCGGCTTGTAATTCGATGGGCATAGCGATATAGGGTAAGGAGCTTGTGGCATCGCGGCAACTTGACAGGTCGCCAGCGGGACACCTATCCTTTCTGCCCTCTGGGAAAGGATAGGTGCAATGCGCGTAGAAGATATCGACACACCCGCCCTGATAGTTGACCTCGACGGGTTAGAGAATAACCTGGACCGGTACCAAAAATATTTCGATGAGCGCGGAATCGGGTTGCGGCCGCATATCAAGACCCACAAGTGCCTGGCCATCGCCCATATGCAAATGCGTCGTGGGGCGATGGGCATCACCTGCCAGAAAGTCAGCGAGGCAGAGGTGATGGTCGCCGGTGGGGTAGACCGGGATATTCTGATCCCGTTCAATATTATCGGCCGCCAGAAGCTGGAGCGGCTGGTGGCATTGGCGCGAAGGACGCGGTTGACCGTGGCGGCCGATTCGGAATATACGGTGCAGGGGCTGGCGGACGCGGCGGCGGCCGCAGGGGTGGCGCTGGGGGTTATTGTCGAGCTCGACTGTGGGCGCACGGGGATCGGGCCGCCGGCGGCGGCCGTTGATCTTGCGGCGAAAATAGACCAGGCACCGGGTATAGAGTTGCGGGGGATTATGACGATGCCAGCGACGCTGGACCAGCGGCCGTTGATCCAGGAGACATTGGCACTTTTCGATAAACGGGGCTTGCCTTACCCCGTTGTCAGCGGCGGTAGCACACCGGGTGCATTCAATGCGCACCAGATCCCCGAGTTGACCGAATATCGGGCCGGGGAATATCCGGTGGGCGGTGTTGGGCATCTCAAGGGCGGTACCCACAGCGTTGAGCAATGCGCTGGACGGGTGCTGATGACGGTGGTTAGCCGTCCGGGGGAGGATCGTGCGATTCTCGATGGTGGCAGCAAATCGTTGAGCGGGGCCACCTATCGCGAGGAAGACGGTTCGACGAGCATGGGCCATATCGTTGAATACCCAGATGCCCGTATCGAGGGGGCCTCCGAAGAACATGGGCACGTGGACTTATCGGCCTGTAAACGAAAACCTGGAATTGGCGAGCGGGTGCAGGTTTTGCCGGTGCATCCCTGCCCCTGTTTTAACGAGCACGATGAAATCGTCGCTGTCCGCGAGGGCGAGGTCGAGGCCATTTGGCCGGTCGACGCGCGCGGGCGGATACGCTGAAAGGAGCATGTAGATGGAATTTGCCGAACTGAGCAAAAAATTAAAAGCGGCCAGCACTGCGACCTTGACCTCGGTGCTGCGCAACAAGGGTTTGCACAACACGTTCATGCACCAGGTCGTCCCCCTCAAACCCGATATGAAGATGGTCGGGCGGGCCTTTACTCTGCGCTATATCCCCGCGCGCGAAGACCTTGATGAAGTGCCGCTGGATAACTTGAAGGACGTGCAGCGCATCGGCATCGAGCGCATAATCGAGGGCGAGATATTGGTTATTGACGCGCGCGGTGATACGCGCGCCGGGACCATGGGTTCGATTTTGGCGGCGCGCATCCAGATACGTGGCTGTACGGGCATCGTCACCGACGGTGCCTACCGCGATTCGCCGACCATCGCGGCGTCGGGGTTGCCGGCTTATGCGGCGGCGATGAACGCGCATACCAATAAGACCATCCACTACCCGAGTGAAATACAGGTGCCCGTCGCCTGCGGCGGCGTGGCGATTTATCCCGGTGACCTGATCGTCGGAGACGAAGAAGGTGTGGTGGTGATCCCCGCGCAGTTGGCAGAGGAAGTTGCCGTCGAAGCGGAGGAGATGGAGGAGAAGGAGCGTTTTATCATGGAGAAGATTCGCGCCGGTGCGAGTATTGTCGGCACATATCCGCCCGACGAATCGACATTGGCCGAATATCAGACCTGGAAAGAGGCGCGGGCGAAATAGCGCGGGCCGATTCCAGGGGAGTCGGCCTTTTTTTAAGCCACCAGCATGGCGGCCCCGAAGACGCCGGCCGAATCGCCGAGTTCGTTTTTGACGATGCGCGTTTCGAGGCGGTTGTTGAAGACGTGGCGCGCCGTTTCGCGCACGCCCTCGTTGTATAGCAGGTCGATATTGCTGACGCCACCGCCAAGGACCACGACGTCGGGATCGAGGATATTGATGACATTGGCTATCGCACGGCCAAAATAGGTGGTTAGGCGTTCGATGGTTGCGTCGGCGTCGGGGTCTTGGCCGCGGCGCTCGGCTATTTCTGGCAGTGGACGGCGTTGTTTGGCGCGTTCGGCGTAGAAGCGTTCGAGGAAGGGGCCGGAGAGGATCGTCTCGACGCAGCCCCGCCGGCCGCAATAACATTCGGGCCCTTCCGGGTCGAGTAGATTATGACCCCATTCGCCCGCGATGCCCTGGCAGCCGTAGAGGGCTTTCTGGCCGACGACCACGCCACCGCCGACTCCGGTCCCGAGGATGACGCCGAAGGTCGTTTTTGCACCACGTCCCGCACCCAGACGTGCCTCGGCGAGGGCGAAGCAGTTGGCGTCGTTGGCGAGTTCGACTGGTATCCCCAGCGCGGTCTCGAGATCGTGCTGCAATGGCCGGTCGATCAGGCAGGTGGTATTGCTGTTTTTCATCGTGCTGTTCTGCGGGTCGAGTACGCCGGGCGTGCCGATGCCGACACGCTTCGGTTCGGTGGCGGTTTCCGCGCGCATGGCCTGGACGAGTCCGACGATGCGTTCGACGATATGCTCGTAGCCCTGTTGCGCCTCGGTGGCGACGCGGATGCGGCAGAGGGGATTGGGTGCGTCGGTTGCGCCGAGGACCACGCCTTCGATTTTGGTGCCCCCCAGGTCGATACCCCAGTACTGTTCGGTCATGCGATGGTCCTTTCCTAGTGTATATATCTCTGCTATAATGTGCCGCAGTGCACCGTTGCGGGCAATGCGGCGCCTAGGCGGTATCGGTCGCTGTATTTTCAATGACGCGCATCGACTTCCAGCGCCCGGTGCGGAAGCGAAGGTAGAATACGATGCCCATGACGCAGATATAGATACAAACAAAGCCCCAGAGCCAATAGAGGCCCCCGTCGAAATAGGTGAGCACGACAAAGGACGGCACGATCATGATGGCCCAGGCCAACGGGATCGAAAGCCACATGACGAAACGAGTGTCGCCGGCCCCTTTAAGTGCCGCGGTGAAGATCATATAACCGGCGTCGAAGATGCAGTAGGCGGCGACGACGCGCAGCAAGGTCACCGCGATCTCGTGGGCGGCGACAAAGTCGGTGTCGTGGGCGCGGAAGCCGAAAGGCGCGAGGAACAGTTCGGGGATTGTGAGATAACTGATGCTCATCGCGCCCATATAGACGAGGGCTA
>DQLG01000771.1 GCA_015660315.1 Candidatus Latescibacterota bacterium | reverse complement strand
CCTGACTAAATGCCCAATCGTACATCTGCCCCGCCCGCCTGGCGACCAAGGCCAAATCCCGCGACAAAAGCAAGCGCTCGGCGACAAGTGCCTCGGCCGCTTCCTCCGCTTGCCTGATATAATCCTCCCGATCGCAATACCGCGCCGCGATCGCAGGCCGCGAATCACCCACGTCCCGGTCCTCATCCTTTGCCGCAAAAGGCAGCCACCCGCCCTGCAAACCCACAATCGCCCATGTGGCCCCCTGTGCCTCTAAGCGCAAACGCCAGCCGACAAAGCTCCCCAAAGGCACGGCTACTTCCGGCAAGCGAATGCCCGCGATCTCGTTGCCATCGGCATCCACCGCCGGCAGTAAAGTCTCGTACCTACCCCCCAAACCCGGCGGCTCTGTAGCGATAACTCCCTTATCCCAGTCTGGACCGTAATCGAGTTTCCTCGGTCGGCGGTGCAGTCGCGGCAACGGCATGCCCGGTAAGGACGGAAACTCCAGCGCCGCATAGTGGCGCAAGGTTCCATCGGCGATCTTGCCATAACGGCTCACGGGCGGCTCGATCCCTTCTTGGGCCCATAGGTCGAGCGCCTGCAACAAAGCCCGATGGCCAAGGCGAAAATCGACCGGATTTCCCGGCAAGGCATTTGCCTCGACCGGCAGATCCGCGGCGCCGTGCTGAGTCGAAGAAAAATGATAGATCCGCACCGCGGCAGGTACGGCCAGATCTACCGCTCCACTCATATCGATATGCGCCAACGCAGCGCTCCTGTTCCAATACTCGGTCGAAGAATTGATATAAAAGATCTTCGGCGTAGTCCCTTGCTGCTCGCACTTATCCAATAGCCCTTCTCTCGCCCCCGTATGGGGGTCCTGCTGCGGCGCATCACTGAAGGGAAATTGCTCGGTGGGATAGTAGGCGTCAAAATGCGCGCTGGCATGGCGCGAGGGTTGCGCAAAACGGTGATTAAAAGAGCCTATGCTGCCACCGGCGACATTGACCTGCAGCGCATCAAATACCTGACGCCCTTCTTCATCGGCGTTAAAGCCTTGATAGAGTAAATGCCGTAAAAAGCGTCCGCTCTGCGACGAGCCAAAACCATAGGCCCGCGCAATCGTCGGCTGCCCGTTTTGCGCGGTCGGATTCTCCGCGACGTATTTGAGGTTTGCAACAAAGTCTCTCGTCACCGCCAAGCCCGTGCCCATAATCACCGGGTCTTTACCGGTATACACCAAATTGTAAATCAACCCAGGTATAAACCCCGCCGCATAGTGAATCGCCGGCCGACCATCGTCGAGCCGGGTAAATTCCCATGTCGCTCGTGCGATCGGCTTCGCCTCACCGTAGGGCTCTTCGCGGACGGTCAATTGCGCTTGGTGCTCGCTACCTGGCGCTACTTCGTAAGGCCGATGATAGCGACTGCCCAACGAATGGATTTGCATCGGCTCATCCACCAGTATCTCACATCCTACCGGCCCCTGCACACCATGGGCCACCGGCGCGTCTAGCGTCAACAAATTAAAATCATCGTCCGACTCCGGCGGTACATCCGCCTGCCAGGCGCACGCCGCCACCACATAACCGGCTTCCAGCAACAACCCATCGCCGAACTCCGCTTGCGTCTTCGGAGCATTCGACCCCTCGGCTAGGTTAAACGTCGACAAAGCGCCCTTGCGGCCCCTATTCACTACATAGTAGAACAAATTGCCATTGCCCCGGGCGCGGTCCACCGGTTGCAGAATCCAAATATCGGCGCGGCACTCAACCAGACCAACCGCATTGCGCGGTGCCAATGCCAGATCAACCACTGCCTGGTTGTGCCGATGCTCGGGGTCAAAGGCAAAATACGCGCTGCCCGTCAATTGTTCGTAGCTGCCGGCCGCGCCAAAATCTTTACCATCGAGGACCGGTTCGCAAGCGGCAATTTCAAATCGCGTCAACATATCAGCTTATAAACCCTCTGTAGGCATCGACCAAATTAGTCGCGCCCTCGCGAATAAATTCCAGTTCGTCGGCTGCCTCGAAAAACAGCGCCCCCTCTTCCACCCAACCCCGCCCCGCCTCGGCATTGATCGCGGTAGTGCCGAAGGGCACCCCATATTGCTTGCACAACGCCAATATCTCCGCCATCGGCCCGCGCACCTCCGGGTGCTCGGGATTGCCCGGTTGCCCCATTTCCACCGAAAAGTCGCCCGGCCCGACATAGACCATATCAATGCCCGGCGTGCTGATAATCTCATCGGCGTTTTCGTAAGCCTTTTTCGTCTCGATGTGAATCACCAATGAGACCTCCTCGTCCTGCTCTTGTAACCATGCGCGCGCATCTTCCGGCACGACAAAATCGCTATTGCCGTACCCGGGCGCCGCCGCCCGCGTGCCATTGGGCGGAAATTTCAGATAATCCAACAAGGTCTCGACCTCGGCACGCGTCTCGGTGCGCGGTAACTGAATCCCCACCACGCCACACTCCAGCAACTTCGCCACCGCGGCCCGCTCCAATTGCGGTGTCTTGGCGATCACCGGTAAACCATTGTCGCGCGCCGCGAGCACCGTATCAGCCAGATCCGTCGCACTGAAAAAGACATGCTCGTACTCGAGATAGACAAAATCAAAACCCGCCTGCTGATAACATTTGACCAGCGACGGGCGGACGATCTCGCCCAAGATGCCGCCGAGCAACACTTCGCCGGCCTTGAGTCGGGCTTTTAACTGGCGGCCGGGGCCACCTTCGGGATAGAGATGGGCGTTGGGTGGTTTATTCGTTTTTGGCTTGGGCATCGCGCGTTGATCTCCTTCAGCAGAATGAGCTTGAAAATATCTGCAACACAAGAAAATATCCGCAGCACAACCTACTGCGCCCGCTACCGACGAGCAAGCCAAGTTGCGAACGCACATGAGTCGCTTGCCATACCCCTGCTCCGCTACTTTTTCTTTTTCTTCTCATAGGCGCCGCCTTCTATTTCGGGCGTTTTGCAACTGCGCAATAAAGCCAGGTTCCAGGTGCTAATACGCGACGGATATCACCCGACGCCTACTCTG
>DQLG01000048.1 GCA_015660315.1 Candidatus Latescibacterota bacterium | reverse complement strand
GAGCGGGTGGATATATTGCGCGGAGTTGAGGTGCTTCACTGCCATTCGGTGGCCGAAGCGGACGAAAAACGGTTACGGGTGCTGTTCGGTGGGGCGCAAGACCAAGGCACGGCGGGGGAACAGCGGGTGGTTTGGGACGGCGACTTGACTGTGGCTGGCGGTGGCGTTGATGATGTGCAGTCGGTGGGGCTGCAGAGTCCGTTAGATAAGGTCGAGCAGGTCGATGGGCAACGGATTGCTTGGTGTGCGGCGACCGGCGGCAACGACATGGGCTTTAGTTTTACAGTTGAGGATGGGCTTTGCGCTTTTTCTACGGCGCATTGCCGATTTGAATTTGCTGCGGACGAGGTGCGTTCACAAGCTTTGACAGTCGATGCCGGCGGCGTCAGTAAGCGGGTAAACGTTGGGCCAGCGCCGAAGGAAGACGGGCCGCGCCGGGTCGAGTTTTCCTTCCGCGATGAAAAGCCATTAAGCGGCGAGCAGGCCTATTGGGTACGGGTGGTGCAGGTCGATCAAGAGCAAGCGTGGTCGAGCCCCGTTTACGCCAAGCGATCTTAAACTCCGTCCTGCCGTCCCCAAAACAGCGGCAGCGGGCACCATTGTTCGAGCAAGGCTGCGCCAGCCGGCAGGGCCAGTACGGCGCAGGGTGGCAAAGGGCCCAGTAACAAGCGCATTGCAGTGGCGGGCTCGGCGCTCAGTGCGGGCTCGCGCTCAGTGCGCACGCAACGGATATGCTCGCCGTCGACCTCTAATAACAACCTTCCATATTCTTTAATTTCTATAATCACTGCACCGTCGACTAGTGGACCTTGCGCCGCACGCGTTTTGAGTAGGGCGTCGAGCACGTGTTCCCAGTCAAAGATCAGCCAGTTGCCCGAACTAGCTACGCTCATGCCTTCGCAAAGATGCGCGAGCTTGGGCAATAAACGGTTCCAGGGGGATAGTTCGAAATGCGTGTCTCCGTATTGCTGCACCCAGGCGGCGGCGATTGAAAGCTCGGGTTCGCCCTCATTGACGGCGAGCAATTCGGTGATGGTGTCACCTGATTGATTGGCGACGAGGTAGCCGATCATGCGGCCGTCAGCGGCAAGCGCGATATGGGGTTGGTGCTGCCAAGCCAGCAGCAAATCGTAGAAGCGCTCGGGTGCACGCAAACCGCGGAAGGGCTGCGCGTCGTGCAGGCCGATGGCGCCTTGCAAATGTGTCTGGTCTTCCCTGGTCAGCGGGCGAAATTGGATGGGTAGTGGATCGCTGCCGCAGGTGTGGCGCAGGTTGTTTTTGCTGAGGCTGAGATGATAGAAGATACCGCATTTTTCGTAGCCATAATAGCCGTAGCGCTGGCGCTGGCCACCGAGATAGGACAGGTGGTAACCTTCTTCGCGCATCGACGCGACGGCATGGCTCATTAGTTGTTGCATATAACCCTGGTTGCGCGCGCGTGGGTGGCAAGATACGCCGCCGATGCCGGAGATGCGCAGGGTGGTCTCGCCGAGTTGCCAGGCGAGCGGGAAGGCGCCGACTATGGCGCTGATGCGGCCATTCTCGCGCACGGCCCAGTTCCAACTCATATGTTCATTTTCGGCCTTGTAGAGCGAGGGTAATAATGTCTCGAAATTTTTGGGGTGTTGGAAGCCGAAGGAGAAGTTGAGCATGTCGAGGGCTTCTTCGAAGTCAGACGCTTGCAGGCGGGTAATTTCGGTGGACATTTTGGGCTCCGTTTGCGGGGTGATTACGCCTAGGTAAGAGGGGGGAAATTTCGGATTTTGTCAAGGTGTGCTGGCGGGAAATGTTCCGTTCGCAGGGGGCGAGCTTTGGATTTTTTAGACCCCCGGCCGTCGCACATCGGCTCGTCGTCACGACTACCTTTCTGGCACTACCCGGCCCGGCCTTTTACGACCACCTCGCTCCGAAAAATACCCTGCATCGCCCCCCCCGCGAGCGGACCTTTGGAAATTTGATAGCGGACGACTTGGTCGGCGGGCCAAGGGGTGAAGCGCATGACTGGGTCTTAGACAGGGGTGACGATGGAGACGGGGATCTCGCCGCGTATGACGCGGGCGGCGTTGGCGATGATATGTGAACTGATTTTTGCACCGACTTGTACGGAGCGCCCGGCCGAATGCGGGGTGATGAGCACATTCGGCATATTTAAAAGCGGATTATCGGTTTCGATGGGTTCGCTTTGTGTTACGTCGAGGCCGGCGCCAAAGAGGCGGTTTTCTTGCAGCGCGCGGATCAGGGCCGCTTCGTCGAGCACGGGGCCGCGGCAGGTGTTGATAAAGATCGCCGAGCTTTTCATTAGGCCGAATTCGCGGTCGGAGAAATAACCGCGGGTCAGGCGGTTAAGCGGCACGTGCAGCGAGACGACATCGGACGTCTGCAATAACTCGTCGTAGGGCAGGTAGCGCGCGCCGGTGGATTGCACATAGGCTTCGTCTAAATCGGCGGTGTCGTGGTAGACGATTTCGCATTCCCAGCCGGCGAGTCTTTTGGCGACACGTGAGCCGATGCGGCCTAATCCGACTAGGCCGATGCGCCTGTTCTCGAAAGTGTAGACCGGACGGTCGAAATCGACGCCCTGTTGCCAACTGCCGGCTTTGGCGCTGTTGAACTGCTCGGCGATCTGCTGTTGGACCGCGTAGATCAGGCCGATGGCCCGTTCGGCGACGACGACGGCGTTGGCGCCATTGTTATCGGCTACTTGTACGCCGATTTCGGCCAGGCCGGCGACGTCGAGCCAGTCGGTGCCGGCGGTGAAGGTCTGGATCAGTTTGAGTTTGCGCAGGCGGGCGGCGAGCGCGAGCAGGTCGGCGGGTTGGCCGTTGACGATGAGCACGGGCGAGTCGCCGCAGGCGGCAACCTGCTCGTCTGGCGATAATTGATAGTCGACAAAAAGCAGCTTGAGGTCATTTTCGCGCTCTGCTAGGTCTACTAAACCCTGGATGGGCTGGCCATCTCGACAAAGCACTACAGCGGTAGCCGTGTCCGCGCCGATCAACCCGCGGCCTTGAGCCGGTCGGCGAACTCCTTGCGGAATTTATTGAGCTTGGGGTTTATGACCATCATGCAATAGGGCTGGTGGCTATTGAGTTTGTAATAATTCTGGTGGTAGTCTTCGGCTGGCCAGAAGGTTGCTGCTGTGGTAATTTCGGTGACTATGGGATCCGACCACAGATCGGAGGTGTCGGTCTCGACTTTGCTGGCGGTGGCGATTTGCTGTTGCTCGTCGTCGTGATAGAAGATAGCTGAGCGATATTGTGTGCCTTGGTCGGCGCCCTGGCGGTTAAGGGTCGTCGGGTCGTGCGTGCGCCAGAAGATATAGAGCAGGTCGGCGAAGGAAATGACGGCTGGGTCGAATTGTACTTGCAAAACCTCGGCGTGACCGGTGGCGCCGCCGCAGATCTCGCGATAGCTGGGGTTTGCTCCCGGGCCGCCCATATAACCGGAAACAGCGCTGGAAACGCCTTCGAGGTCCTGAAAGACGGCTTCGACGCACCAGAAGCAGCCAGCGCCCAAGGTTGCGTTTTGCATGCTCATGTTGTCTCCTTCATCCATTGTTGGTGTTCAGTCCAACTGCCGCCTTGCGGATGCGCGTGCATCACGTTGTGGACCTGGTGGTGGGCGTGGCCATTCTCTTTGAGCAGACGGCTGAGATTGCGGCCCTTGATCCGGTAGGCGAAATTGGCCGCCAAGGTAAAGAAGATCAGGTAGAGCCCTTCGCCAAAGTATTCCATAGTGTTTTATCCCGGTTTATATTAGATGCTTAGTATACGCTTTGACGGTTGGCATTACAATATCTGAGCGGAGGTGTTTTTCATGTGGAAAAATCATAGAACCACTTGACAAATCTGGACTTATATATAAAATTTAAAATGTCTCTTGTAGTCCCCAAAGAGGCTTCTCCCCGTGGTCTAACTACGGGAATGTATTATGTCCATCGCCATAATGAGTGGGTTCGGTAGCGAAGGGGTGACCTGGAAGACGGCCAAGACTTTTCTCTTGGGTTTCGTCATCGGGGAAGCTTTTCTTCTGGCCCTCTTCAGTTTCTTGCTTTAGCGCGGCGACTGAGAAAAGCAAAAAAGGCAGGCTATATAATAGCCTGCCTTTTTTATGCGCTATACGTCGATCGTGACGCGTGCTTTAGCGGCGGGCCGCTCGTGCAAGTGCCCCTGACCAGGCAGGGCGATACCTAGGCGCACCGAGGGGCCGTCGCCTTTGGGGAAAATATGGTGGAAGGTTTGTGCGGGCACATAGACGAAGTCGCCGGCTTTTGCTTGCACTGGCTCGTCCCGCCCTTCGATTTCCCAGTTTATCTCGCCCTCTAACACGACCCACCATTCATCGTAGGTATGGCAGTGGTTGTCGTTTTCCTGGCCGGCATTCTGGT
>DQLG01000292.1 GCA_015660315.1 Candidatus Latescibacterota bacterium | reverse complement strand
GGGGTGACGACGATGGTCGATACCGGTAGCGCGGGCTGGCGCAACTTTGCCGATTTCCGCGAGCGGGTGATCGACCGCTGCCAGACGCGACTCTTCGCGCTAATCAATATTGCCGGGACGGGCATGACCGATATCGCGCACGAGCAGAATCCGCACGATATGGATACGGATAAGACATCTGGCATGGCGCGGGACCACGAAGACGTGGTGATCGGGATTAAGACGGCGCACTATTTGGGGCCCGAGTGGATCTCGGTGGACCGCACCATCGAAGCGGCGGCGAAGGCCGATACGCGGACAATGATCGACTTCGGTTATTTTAAAGAAGAACGGCCCTACTACGAACTATTGACACAAAAGCTGCGCCCGGGTGATATCAGCACCCACGTCTTCCGTGGGCCGACGCCGTGGTTCGACGCACAGGGCAAGGTATTGCCCTATCTGCACCAGGCGCGCGAAAAGGGCGTGATCCTAGATGTGGGCCACGGGGCGGGCAGCTTCTGTTTTCGCAACGCGGTGCCGGCTGTCGCCCAGGGTTTTTATCCGGATTCGATCTCGACGGACTTGCATGTGCTCTGCATGAACATGGGCATGCTCGATATGACGACGACGATGTCGAAGTTTTTGGTGCTGGGCATGCCGCTCTACGAGGTAATCCGCACCTCGACGGTCAACCCGGCCCGGGAAATCGGCCATCCGGAATTGGGCCATCTGTCAGTCGGCGCAGTGGCCGACGTGGCGGTCCTGAACCAGATGGAGGGAGCGTTCGGTTATGCCGATTCGTTTGGCGGGCGTATTTCGGGCGACAAGCGTTTGCATTGCGAGCTGACCGTTATGGACGGCCAGCTCGTCTACGATTGGAACGGCCGCGCTGGTGTCGACTATGCCGAGTTGGGCGACAAATACGGGATTCGCCCGGGCGAGTCCCTGATTATGCCGCCGGTGTAGGGAAGGTGATATGGTTCAACTATGCGTATACGTGCTTTGCATCGCGTTGTTATCGGCCGGCTGCGCCGAGCAAGAGATCGGCGACCCCATCGCCGTGCGCGACGCCTGGATCCGCGAGCCGCCCCCGCGCAGCCCGGCGGCCGGTTATCTGGTGATTGAAAATCGCGGCGGTGACTCCGTCGAATTGCTCGCCGCCGAGACGCAGGCGGCCGAGCGGACCGAGATCCATATTATGGAGCACAGCAATGGTCGTATGACGATGCGCAAGGCCGATAGCGTTAGCGTTCCGGCCGGTGAAGAAATTGAGCTGAAATCAGGGGGAACCCATTTGATGCTGATGCAGTTGCGCCAGCCGTTGAAGGCCGGCGACGAGGTGGAACTACAGCTGAGTTTCGCCGACGGAACCCAACTGAAAATAATGGCACCCGTGCGCAAGGGGGGCTATGCGTCGCATTAAAATTTGGCTGCTCTGTTGTTGCGCCTTGGCTTGCGCAGACCAACCCGACCCGGTGGAAACATCGGCTGCCAAAACGGCCCCCGCAGTCGAAGTGCCGCCTTTGCAGGATTATGGCGGTATCGGCGGTGACTTTTCGTTGGTCGATCAACAGGGCGAACCCTTTGCGCTGAAAGATTTGGACGGCCGGGCGGCGATGCTCTTTTTCGGTTATACCTTTTGTCCTGACATCTGTCCTGTGACCTTGTCGAAGATGGGCCGCGTCTATCAACTCCTAGGCGAACGCGAAAAAGACCTGGCAACGCTCTTTATCAGCGTTGACCCCGAACGCGACACGGCGGAAAAACTGCAAGAGTATCTCGCCTACTTTGACATCGGTGCGATCGGTCTGTATGGAGACAAGCCGCAAATCGACGAGGTGATCGGCCAGTACGGAGGACATTATTCGTTCGACAAGGAAGAGGGCCAGACGGACTATTTCGTCGATCATTCGACCTATACCTATTTGATCGACGAAAAGGGCAAAGTGCGTTTTCTCTTCCGTCAGAGCGACGGGCCGGAGCTAATGGCGGCGGTAACCCAGCAGCTTTTTGCCAATGGCGAATGAATTTGACAAAGGTCACTCGGGCCGATAACATTGGCTTTGGAGGCACTCTTATGAAAAAGATGCTGCTTAAAGTGCTCAAAGTCGTGCACTGGATCGTATGGTTTCCGCTGATTCCGTTCTTTGGCTCCGATTTCCCACAGCGCTTTTTCCGCCGCGATAGGTAGAATCAGCTAACGAGCTAAATAACATCTTTTTCTGCCGCCGGAAATTCTCCGGCGGTTTTTTATGCCTCTAAAGCTATGGTCTCCTTCGGGTATTGCGCATCGAATCTGGTTTGGCAGATGAGGGGAAACCATTTAGATTATAGCACTTATGAACAATTGGATACGCGGGTTGGCGCTGGCCTTTTGCCTGGGGAGTTGTGCGGAAAACCCGACTAAAGCCCCCGATCCCACATCGAATATGGATGCGGCGCGCTTCGAAGCCTCATCTAGCCTTGCAGTACGTGCCAAACTTGCTGACAAGCCGGATACCTATGTGGTGCGCCATGGCGGTGAGGAGGTCTTTCGCGTCAAGGCGCTCAAGTGGCGGAATGGCCATAAGGGTGCGGTGTCGATTACCTACGATGCACCGTGGGGTATCGATCCGGTTTTCTCGTTGGCGACGGACGCGGTCATTGCACGCGATTTGCGGATGGACCTCGAAATCGTCAGCAGCGCTCTCCAGCATTTCACGCGCTATCCGATTATCCAACGCATGCAGCAAGAACTCCGGCCCCATGGCATCGGTTTTTTTGGCCATGGACACGAGCATATCCATTATGATTGGTATGGTTTCGGAGCGGCCTATGAAGCTTTCCGCACCAACTTCCAACTGATGCAGCAATGGGGTTTTGAGCCCAAGACCTACGCCTATCCGCATTGGGCCGGTACGCTATCGGGCACGCAGGCGGCTAATCGGCAGGCCGGCTTTATCGCCGCGCGCGGTGGGATCCGTCGCCCGGCTGCCCGTGACGAGTATTATATTTGCCCCGACGATATTCGTGAACCCAGCAATTG
>DQLG01000600.1 GCA_015660315.1 Candidatus Latescibacterota bacterium | reverse complement strand
CGCCATAGGTCGCCCGCCCAGCGGTGGGCGATAAAGGCCCCGCCGACATCGTCGACGAGGATGCGTTCAGCGGCATGGAAGAGGCTGTCGCGACGTGCCGGCTCGCCGATCAGGTTGCTGGCTTCATCGAGGATCTCGTCAAAGCGCTGGTTGCGCCAGGAGTGGCGCCCACTGCTGACCCAGATGCCGAGCAAGTTGATCGGGTCGGCGAAGTCGATGGCATAGGCGACAGACCCCAAGGCAATTTTTGTCGGCCGCTCGTGCAGCGCATCCATAAAAACCTTGTTGTCTTTGTTCGATACCTGGATGCTGATGCCAAGACACTGCGATATCGAAGCGGCGGTGGCTTGGTAGACCGCAGCGATGCCCGGATTTTCGTTGCGCAGCCACATCACTTGTGGTGGAAAGTCGGCGCTATTGGGGTAGCCGGCCTTAGCCAAGTGCTCTTTGGCTAAACCGCAGTCGAAACGCTGGTAGGCGGTCAGTTCGCCGGAGATGTCGGCGGCGGGAAAACCCGGCATTAACATGGTGTGTGCGGGCACGGCCTTGATTTCGCCGTAGATGCTTTTGACGATGGCCTCTCGGTTTATTGCGTGCGCAAAGGCCTTGCGCACGTCGACATTGTCAAAAGGCGGGTTGTGCGGGTCAAAAAATACATAGTCGGTGCCGATCAAACCGGGGCGCAGATAGTTCGCCAATAGTTGCGGGTCTCGCTGGATGGTGGCAAAATCGGCCGGTGATAGGTCGTTGAAACCGATCGTATCGATTTCGTCGTTGAGATAGCCGATAAAATAAGTCGCCGGCGACATATAGATGCCTTCGATACGCGCTAATCGTGGCGGTCGATAGCCTTTATAATGGGGGTTGGCCTTGAAGACGACTTTAAAGCCGTGCTCGAAGGACTCCAGCATAAACGGCCCGGAAGAAACGGCTGTGGCCGGGTCGTTGTTATAATACGGGCCGTGTTCTGCGAGCGCCTTTTTTTGTAGGGCATAGGCATATTTCATGATCTTGGGCAGCGGTGGGAAGACGCCCTTGGTGATTATTTCCAAGGTCCGGTCGTCGATGGCTCTGACGCCCAATGCCTCGACCGGTAATTTGCCGGCGATGACCTCGTCCCAATTTTTGATGCCGCCTTTGTCGACGAAGGTGTAATCCCAGGCGAAATCCCAGGCGTGGTCCGGGTCGGCGCTCAAGCGGAAGGTCGCGACATAGTCATGGGCGGTGACCGGTGTGCCGTCGCTCCACATTAACCCTTGGTGTAAAATAAAGGTCCAGGTCATGCCATCGTCGGCCACTGACCAGCTTTGTGCTGCACCGGGTTGGGGGTTTAGCGCCTTGTCGAAGGTGACTAATGGGTCGTTAAAAAAATTACTTCCGCAATAGGGTTGGTAGACACTGACGGAGAAATCGAAAGTGACGGCGTTGGCGGCGTTGCTACAGGGGATGCGCAGGACTTGCTCGGCATAAGGCGCCGCGTCTGGTGGCAAGACCAGGCCGGTGACGGTCTTTTCCTGTGCATTGCCGGTGTGTAGCCAGAGCGCTAAGATTAGCGGTGTAAATAATAGCGAGCGACTGGGCAAACCGTGTATGGTCTTAATCTTGTTTGTCCTTTGTTTGGCGGCTTTTTACAGGGGGCGACGAAGGGGCGGTTTGGCGTAGTAAGCACGCAACCTGACGACCCTCGCCGATATCAGTTAGCTGGGGCACCGTTGTTTCACACTGGGCTTGTCTTTCGGCGCAGCGCGGATGGAAAGGGCAACCAGAGGGTATGTCGGCCGGGTTGGGTACATCGCCTGTAAGGATAATGCGCTCGCGGCGTTTTTTGGGGTTGGTTACCGGCACAGCCGACAGCAAGGCTCGTGTATAAGGATGCGATGGATCGTTGTATAGCGCCTCTTTGGAAGCTAACTCAACGATCCTGCCCAAATACATTACGGCCACGCGGTCGGAAATATGGCGCACGACGCTCAGATCGTGCGCGATAAACAGAAAGGTCAACCCCATCTCGGACTGAATGTCTTGCAGTAGGTTGACGATCTGGGCCTGCACGGAGACATCGAGGGCGGAAACCGGTTCGTCGGCGACGATAAATTCCGGCTCAACGGCCAAGGCGCGGGCGATGCCGATGCGCTGCCGTTGGCCGCCGGAAAACTCGTGCGGGTAGCGGTGGGCGGCATTGGCGGGCAGGCCGACCATCTCTAAAAGTTGCGCGACCCGTTCGCCGACGGCTTTGCCTTTGGCGAGGCGATGGGTGACGATGCCCTGGGCAATGATCTTGTGTACGGTCATGCGCGGATTCAAAGAACTGTAAGGGTCTTGGAAGATGATCTGCATCTTGCGACGCATCGCGCGCATTTGTGCACCGGTCATATTACTGATATCGGCGCCGGCAAAGTTTATTTGGCCGGCGCTCGGTTCGATAAGGCGCAGAATCAGCCGGCCCAGGGTCGTCTTGCCGCAACCGCTCTCGCCGACGACGCCGAGGGTCTCGCCGCTGTGCACGGTCAGTGAGACGCCGTCGACGGCCCGCACTTGGCCTATTTCCTTACCCCACCGGCTCTTGTTGACGGTGAAGTGCTTTGTCAGGCCGACGGTGGTTAATAAGGGGGTTGGTTCAGCCATCGATTTTCCAACAGGCCGTTTGATGGCCTTCATCCGTCTCCACCAACGGAGGGGCGGCCTCGCGACAGTGCTCGTCGACGAGCGGGCAGCGCGATTGGAAGCGGCAACCGACGGGCAGACGGCGGAGATCGGGCACGGTACCGGGAATGATCTCGAGTCGAGTCTGGGCGGTGTCGAGCTCGGGAATTGAACGGATCAGACCCTGCGTATACGGGTGACGGGGATTTGCAAAGAGCATTTCAGTGGCCGCGCTTTCGACGATTCCACCGGCGTACATTACCGCGGCGCGGTCCGTGGTCTCCGCGACAACGCCCAAGTCGTGGGTGATCAGCAGAATAGCCATACCCAATTCTTCCTGCAATCGCTGGAGCAGTTCCATGATCTGGGCTTGCACCGTCACGTCGAGCGCAGTGGTCGGCTCGTCGGCGATCAGTATCTTGGGATTACAGGACAGGCCCATCGCGATCATGACCCGCTGGCGCATACCGCCTGAGAGTTGGTGTGGATATTCGTTGGCGCGTTGTTCGGGTGCGGCGATGCCGACTAGGCGCAGCATTTCAACGGCGCGGTTGTGGGCTTCGGAATGAGATACGTCCTGGTGTAATTCCACCGCTTCGGCGATCTGGCGCCCGCAGGTGATTACCGGATTGAGGCTGGTCATCGGTTCCTGGAAGATCATCGCCACGTCGTTGCCGCGTACCGCGCACATTTCGTTATCGGAGAGGTCGAGTAGATCGCGGCTGTTCATACGGATCGCTCCGCTTTCGATCTTGCCCGGCGGGTCGCTGACTAAGCGCATGATCGATAGGGCGGTGACGGACTTGCCGCAACCGCTTTCACCCACTAAGCCGAGAGTCTCGGCCGCCGCCAAATCGAAGGAGACCCCGTCGACGGCTTTCGCCACTCCGGCTCGGGTGTGGAAATAAGTTCGCAAGTCATCGACTTCGAGCAGAGGAATGGAGCCCGCGGTTTCGGATGGTGGCATAGGGTGTCGATTTATTATGGAAGTGCTAAGCTGCTAAGATCGCGATAAATCTTGAATACAGCGGTGTGTGTTGCCAAGAGATATGTTCGTCTATCGAGGTGTGTTGCGCCTCTTTGGGCCCCTTGACCGTTCGTGGCAATGCGGTTTTTTTAACTCAGTGTCCGCTAGCGGTGTCGGGCGACCAATGTATAATATAGGTACATGCGCTGCAAGCGCCTATTTGCCGTGCGTCATTGGCAGCTCTCGGTGGCTGCTGTTATATACCGCGTGGGACAACGTGTCCACACCGGAACAACGCTTAATAAAAGCTATCGGCAGCGGCCGATTGACGAGCGACAGGAGTAGCACTTGTCCGAGTTGAAAAAACCTTGGCCGACGACCGAAGAAGAAGAAAAGTATTGGCAGGATCTGTCTGTGGAGTTCATGGATTCACCCGATGAATCCTATCTCAATACCGGGTCTTGGGGCGTGTTGCACCGATCGGTTTTTGCGGCCCTAGTCAAGGGCTTAGAGGAGTTGGAAGGCAACCCGACGCAAAATCGCAGTCAATTAGTCGAGCGGATGAACCTAGCACGGCGAGATTTGGCGGCCTTCCTCAACGCGCAAAGTGAAGACCTGGCCTTTACTACCAACGTGACGATCTCGATGAACCAAGTGATCCATGGCCTCGATTGGCAAGCCGGAGACGAAATTCTGGCATCCGATCAGGAATACGGTGCCATAGATAATGCTCTGCACCATGCCGAGACCCGTTATGGTGTGGTGGTGCGGCGGGCACCGGTTTCGATCCCACCGGCCGGGCCCGATGAAATCGTCGATTCTTTTCGCCGGGCGCTAAACAAAAAAACGCGATTATTGTTTGTGAGCCATGTCACTTCGCCATCGGGGCTGATCGTGCCGATCAAAGAATTGGCGGCCTTGGCGCACGAGCACGGGGCAATGATCGCCGTCGACGGAGCACATGCCCCGGGCCAGATTCCACTGGATCTGACCGATTATAATTGCGATTTCTACGGTGGTAATTGCCACAAGTGGCTCTGCGCGCCGAAGGGCACGGGATTTCTGCATGTCCAGCCTGCAGTACAAGGTAAGCTACACCATCTCGCCGTCAGCCACGGTTATGACAAAGACGGCCCGACGCGCAATCACCAGGGTTTGCTCGATATCAAGGGACAGCCCTTCATGTGGCAACTGACCAGTATCGGTACCCGCGAGTTGTCTTGTTTCGGCGCGGTGGCGGAAGCGGTGGCTCTGCAGAATGAAATCGGCAAGCAGAAGATCGCGGCTAGAGGGCGGCAATTGGCTGCCTACCTGCGGCAGAAGATGGCCGATACCGGGTGGGTGGATCCGCTCTATTCGCCGCATCCAGAGCTTTCGAATTCGCTGTCGACATTTTGTCTTAAGGGCTTTGGTGAGGCTAATCCCAGCCAGGCTCTGTATGAGCGATACAAAATCACCACGCCCATATGGGGCGAAGCCGAACCGGGTTATACGCAACGAGTTTCCACACACATTTATAATCACTTTGCAGATATCGACCGAATGGTCGAGGCACTTGCAGAGATTCGGGAAGGATAGGTTTTGTTGATTAAGTATATCGTGGTGTCCTGCGCCTTGCTCGTTTCCGCCTGTCTGGCCCCCGTCAAGGCCGAGGAAAAAACCATACACGGGCGGATCTTGCCTGCGGACGCAGTAGCCTATGGCGAGCAGGTCTATCGCGTTCCCTGCAACAATACCCGCAATGAAGTTACCTTCGACTTTTCTGTCAGCGTCTACCAGCGTTATTGCAATTCTGACCTCTTCAACGATACGCTAGTAGACTTTGATAAATCGTATACGCCGCAGCCGGCGTCGGCCGAGAGCTGGTCGGTGGCCGACGATGGGGTCACTTGGACCTTTATTCTGCGCGAAGGCCTAATGTGGAGCGACGGTACGCCGGTCACTGCCCATGACTATGTCGCGACCTTTCGCTTTAGTGCCGACCCGGACCATGCCTGGGATTTGGCCTGGTATTATACCTTTATTGATAAGGGGGGTATCAAAAACTGGGACGAGGTCATCGCCGGCGAATTGCCCGCCGAGAAGTTGGGTGTCAGAGCGGTCGATGACCGGACTTTAGAGATTGTCACTAAGGGCGTTTTTCCGCCGCTGCCCAAGATTATGAAATACGCCTTTACCTTGCAGAAAAGGGCGCTCGAAGAACATGGTCCCTATTACAATAACGATCCGGCGACCTCCGTCTCTTCCGGTCCCTATATGCTGGAGACTTTTGACCCGGGCAATAAGATCGTGGTGGTGGCCAATCCGCACTACACAGGTTACCGGCCGCCGCGTTTGGCGCGCATCGAGGGCATCTACATGTCACCGGCGACTTTCTTTATCGCCTATCTTAACAATGAAATCGACACAATAGGCGCCAATGAATTGTCGCCGGCCGATTTCGCGACCATCGAACGAGATCCAGAGCTCAAAGCTAATTATCTGAGGCCGGGCATGGTCGGCACCGATTATTTATTTTTTGACACTTATACGCCGCCCTTTGATAACCTCGACGTGCGCAAGGCCTTTGCGCACGCAATCAACCGCGAGGCCATCGTCAAGGGTATTTACGGCGAGATCAAGGCGATGCCAGCGCATTCGATGCTGATGCCGGGTTTTCCCGCCGCCGATACCGAGGGTGCGCTAAAGGCCTATCAGCGTTTTGATTGCGGGCTAGCCAAGGAGCACTTGGCTAAGGCCGGTTATCCCAATGGCGACGGCTTTCCGCCGCAGGTGATGTGGATGCGCAACGAGTCGCCGGGTATCGCGGCAGTCTACCAGGCGACGGCGGCTTCGATAGCCCAATGTCTGGGGGTCAAAATGCAAGTGTCAAACAAGGACTCGAAGATTTTCATGGACGAACTCGATGGTCGGCCGACGGGCATCGCCTTGGGTGCGGTTTCTTATACCTTGGATTTTGTCGACCCGACGAATTTGCTGGGGATCTGGGAGTCGAGCGGCCGCCATTCCTGGCGCCACGAAGACTTCGATCGCATTATGGACGAAGCCAGTGGCATGCTCAATGAGCCGGAGCGCCGCGAAGCGCTTTTTCGTGAGGCCGAGCGCGTGCTCGTAGACGATGTCGGCGGGGCCTTTATCGCGCATCGCTGGCAGGGCACCCTTTACCGGCCGACGGTGCGCGGGGAGAGTATCCGCGAGCCGGGGCCAAACGGCAGCTATGGCGCGCACTTCGGCAACGACACAAATATCAGCACACTCTATATCGGCAAAGCCCAATAAAATAACGGCGGCAGAATCGGCCGTTTCATCGCCCAATTCCGGAGTCCATGAAAAATGACCGGCAACGCCAATTTAACACCCTACCAGCCCAGCTGGGAATCGCTGGACAAAAGGCCTCTACCCGCGTGGTTTAACGAGGCAAAGTTCGGGATTTTTATCCATTGGGGGGTGTATTCTGTTCCGGCCTGGCGCCCCTTGGGCGGCGAGCGCTACGCCTCTTACGCGGAGTGGTACTACGCCAGCGTCATCGGCGATACTGAGCTGGGTGGTGACGCGTTCCACAAGGCGCGTTACGGGGCGGATTTTGAGTACCGTGATTTCGCCCCGCTCTTTTCCGTCGAGCTTTTCGACGCGGATTATTGGGCCGATCTCTTTTGCCGCTCGGGTGCGGGTTATGTGGTGCTGACCTCCAAGCACCACGACGGCTATTGTTTGTGGCCGAGCAAGAGTCCCTACAAGAAAAACTGGAACAGTCTCGATAGCGGCCCCCGCAGAGACCTGCTCGGTGAACTGACTGCTGCCGTGCGCGATAAGGGACTGAAAATGGGTTTGTACTATTCGATTATCGAATGGGAATCCAACTGGACCCATCGCGACCCATCCGGCTACTATGTCGATAAGGCGTTGGTCGACAAATATCGCATCCCGGAAGATGAGTATGTGGAGAAGCATCTTTTGCCGCAATTGCGGGAGTTGGTAGAAACCTACCAACCGGCATTAATCTTTTCCGATGGGGGAGAATGGGACGGCGGCGAGGATTATTGGCAGACCAAGCAGTTTCTCGCCTGGCTCTACAACGAGGCCCCCAACAGAGACGAGGTCGTGGTCAACGACCGCTGGGCTAAGGATATGCCCGGCAAACACGGAGATTATTTTTCTAGCGAATACCAGGATAGCGATGCCGCGGGAGCGGATCACCCCTGGGAAGAAAGCCGCGGAGTTGGTGGTTCATATGGGTATAACCGGGCCGAAAATATCGACGACTACTCGACCTCGCGGGAATTAGTGCACGAGCTGATAGATGTGGTCGGTCGCGGTGGAAATTTCCTGCTCAATGTCGGACCGACAGCCGATGGCAGGATACCCGTGGTGATGCAAGACCGCTTGCGCGATATCGGCGCCTGGCTCGCGGTCAATGGGGAGGCGATTTACGGCACTAGGCAATGGCGGCGGGCGGGTGTCGATGGCGGGGCGAATGGGCCCAAGGTGCATTATACCGCGAAGGGTGATAATCTCTACGCGATATGCACGCAATGGCCGGTGCGCGATCTGGTGATTAAAGGTTGCGGTGCGGGGCAGGGGGTGCAGGTTGAGATGTTGGGGCTGGGACGGCCAGTATCCTGGCAGGTAGACGGCGGCCGCTTGACGATCGCGCCTCCTGTTATTTCACCTGCCGAAGTGCCGTGTCAGTACGCCTATTGTTTTAAAATTAGCAACGGCCTGGCTGGTTAGCAGTGCGCTTATAGCGGATGCAGGGGTGACCGTGGCGGATATTTTTAAGTCCCCCGGGCCGTCGCTGCCCGGGTCGCCGTCGTGACCACTCCCCCGCTCTGCTCTTTCAGTGCCTTTTTGCCTCGAATCCCCCCATGGAAATACCCGCCGCGGCTACCCCCGCCGCCTTGCTATGACCTTGGGTAAGGGCGGCCGGGGATCCGAGATGCGCCCTAATGGCAGGAGTAATATCGCTGCTTAGAGATTCGACAGGTAGGATAGTTTGAGCAGTAGGACCCTGTCGTCTGGGCGCCCGTCTCCGCGGGTCTCGTTATAGGCGACGAAGAAATGGCTCTTGGGGCTGTATTCCCAGCCGAAGAGGGCGCTGATCAGGTGGTTGGCGTCAGTGCGCTCTTCGGGCACGAAGAGTTTTTGCCGCTCAGTCTGAGCGAAGATGCGCAAGAAAGTGTCGCGGGTGAACAGATAGGTAGTGCGCAGTGAGCCGACGGTGAAGCGGCCGTCGACTTCATCGGTCTGGTCGAGGGTTTGCGCGAAGGTGCCGCCGATATCGATCGCCAGATTGTCCAGAGGGCGCACCGTGCTGAAGAGCGACAGTTGGCGTTGTTTGCCGACGGCCTGGCGCGAGAAATTGAAGAAGTCGCCCATATTACCGCTGAATTCGACCGAGGCCATGCGCGAGGAATTGGTTTCGCTGTAGAAACCTAGCTCATTGGCGTTGAAGACGTCGGTCAGTTCGATATTGTGGCTGCGGTCGTAGTAGACTTCGACGAAGTTGAGCAGGTGTTCGGTTAGTTCGATCCCCCCCGATAGTTGTCCGTTCCAACCGACGAGATCTTCCTCAAATTCGGATGAAAGCGTCCTGCCTGTGAAGTAGGCGTCGTTGTAGAGGCCCTGGGCGATATTGGCTTGGCCGCTGACGAATGGGCGATGTCCGTGCCAACGCGGGCCGTAGCTGCCGAAGAGGTCCACGCTCTGCCAGCCGCGGAAGGGTTCTTTGCGCAGGAAGCCGGTTTGGTTGGTTTCGAAGAGGGGATCAATCCGTTCTATATCTACAACGGTTTCCCAGAGGAAGTTGCGCTGGCTGAATTCTAGGGTGAGGGCCGAGTTATCACTGTCCGGTCCGTCCTGGAAGCTCATCGCGTATTGGCCTTGCAGCTTATAGGTCTTGGCGAAATCGATATTGGCGTCGACGCCGCCGACCCTGCTGTGCGCACCGTCGAGTTCTTTGCCGGCGTACATGACGCCGATATTCGAACGGCGCAGCACGTCCCTTTTGACGCGTAACGCCGAATAGAGTGCGTCTTCGTTCTGGGTCTGGTCTTCGCCGAGTTCCAAAAGCCCGGTGCCGCCGGTTTGGCTGCTGAGAAAACCGACCGAATAGTCGCCGACCTTACCGGTCATTTTGCTGCCCCAGACGATATCGCCGCTGCTGCCGATGCGCCGGCTGAAAAACAGGTCGAGCGGCGTCTCGAAAAAGCTATTGCCCTCGACGAAGAAGGGGCGTTTTTCGGGAAAACGGGTGGGGAAACGGGTTAGGTTGATCTCGACCTGGTCGGCTTCGACCTGGGCGAAATCGGGGTTGACGGTGAGATTGGCTTTTAGCGCCGCGGTCAGGTTGTATTGCAGGTCTATACCGATTGCGCCCTGGCCGTCGGTGTCTTGGCCGGAAGTCTTGGCCGCGCCCCCGAGTGCGTAGGGGGTAACCTCGAAGAGCTTGCCCGACTCGATATCCGAAAAGCCGACGGCGTGTCCCAGATCGGACATGCGCGTATAGACGCCCGCCTGGGTCATCTGTTTCCACACCGTCCATTCGTTTTTCCGTTTGTTCAAACGTTCGATATCAAAACCCCAGACCTGGTCTTGGCCTTCGGGAAAGCGGAAATTGGCGAAGGGGATCTTGAACTCGGCCGTCCAGCCCTTATCGTCGATGCGAGACTCGACCCACCAAATACCTCTCCAGTTGCGGTCAGAGTTTGTGTCGTCGTAGCGGTAACCGTCCGATTGGATGCCGCCCGGGGTGGTGGCGAAAGAGTAGCCGGTGCGGTGGTCGTGGTGTGGGTCGATATAGAAGGATATCCAGTCGGAAGGGAAGATGTCGCCGCGTCTGCCGAGTCGGTTGATGACGTTCTCCGGTTCCGAATCATAACAGCGAAAACCAACATAGAGGTTGTTGCGATCGTAGACGATGTAGAATTTGGTGTCTTCGGTGGCCGGCTCGCCGCGTTGCGGGGCCAATTGACGCGCACCCCGCGCCGAACTCGCCGCTTGCCAGGCCGCATCGTCCAACCGGCCGTCTATGGTCGGGGAGGTCGCGTCATCGGCGATGCGGTGAGCTTGGATCACATGCTCTCCGAGGTCGCCCGGGTGGGACCAGAGGGCAAGGGGGGTAATTAGGGATATGAATAGGGCGGCAAGTATTAGCAATCGATTCCTCCGGCAAGACGGGCAATATATTGGCAGATATTTTATACAATATAAGGCTGATAAGGATAATAGGGACGCGATAAAAAGAATAAAGCGAGGGCAGTGGGTCTTTGTGCCACGTTCGGGGATAAGCTTAGCGCCTGTTGCCGCCTTCGGGCCCGACGTCTGTATCGCTGAGGGCGGCGCTCTGCAGGACCTGGCTATATCCGGGATATGTGACGGCGTACTCGAACCCTCGTCCCGTGCCAGCAGCGCCATAACGCCCCTGTTTGTCTAAGGCGACGAAGTTGAGGGCCAGTTCCTCGGCCGGGCGCGGGTCGGCTG
>DQLG01000583.1 GCA_015660315.1 Candidatus Latescibacterota bacterium | reverse complement strand
CGACGGCTTCCACGATGCGATATAGTTGACGCCGTCGTGCTTTCGTTGCTCACTGTGTTGCCCTATACTATTTCGGTAAATAGCGAATAATGGAGGGTATGTTGTTATGATGAGCGCACAAGCCGCGGCCAATCTGCGCCAGCGGTTGCAGCAAAATCCCTATCCGGGCCGGGGTATCGTTATTGGTCGGGACTCCGCGGGCGGTTGGGTGCAGGTCTATTGGATTATGGGACGCAGCGAGCATAGCCGCAATCGCATTTTTGTCGGCGAAGGCGATCTTTTGCGCACCCAAGCCGCCGATCCGGCCAAAGTTGACGATCCGTCCTTGATTATCTACAACGCCATGCGGGTTTGCGGCCGGCGCTATATTGTTACCAACGGGGTCCAGACCGACGATGTATACGAGGCTTTTGCTGCTGGGCGCGGCTTCGCCGAGAGCTTGGACCGCTGGTTACATGAGCCGGACGCCCCCAACTATACGCCGCGCATCTCGGGTTATCTGGATCTCGACACTGAGCAAGTCTGGCTGTCGATCCTTAAGGTTAGCCCCTTCGATGCCGAGCAAAGCGAACGTCATTTCTTTCGCTTTGACAGCATCGAGCCGGGTTATGGTTATGCTATTACCACATACGCCGGCGATGGCAACCCGCTGCCCTCGTTTTCCGGCACGCCCTATCTCTTGCCGCTCGAAGGTGATCCTGCCGACTTCTGGCAGGCCCTAGATGAGGATAATCGCATCTCGCTTGCGGTGCGCCGGATCGCGGCCGATGGGACGGTAGAGACTCAGATTACGAATCGCTATAAGGCCGTCTGATGCGACGCTGGTTTTGCGGTCTGTTCTTATTACTTGCAGTCGGGGGATGTTTGCCCGGCGATGGTATGAACAATGAGCTCGATCCAGCGGGCTTCTTTTCCGGCATTTGGCACGGTTGGATCTCGCCGATCGCATTGGTGATCGGTTTTTTCTCTCCGGACATACGCATTTATGAGACCTATAACACGGGTTGGTGGTATGACTTTGGCTATTATATGGCGATTATCAGCGGTTTTGGTGGGCTCTCCTTTGTGCGTCGAAACAAAGATTAAACGATGAAATTAGAAGCCAAAATCGGTCAAATGCTGATGGCGGGTTTTCGCGGGCTAGCGGTCGGGCCCGAGCACCCCATTATCCGCGATATCTGCGAGCACCATCTTGGCGCGGTAGTACTTTTCGATTACGACGTGCCGCTCTCGTCGAGCGAGCGCAATATCAAATCGGTCGCACAGGTGCAGAAACTGATCAGCGTTTTGCAGGAGGCTGGCGGTCATTCGCTCTTAGTGGCCGTCGACCAAGAGGGCGGCGAAGTGCGGCGTTTGCGTGAGGCGGTGGATTTTCCTGCATTGCCCTCGGCGCAGGTTTTGGGAGCGAGTGGTGACCCGGAACAGACGCGCCGCGCCGCCGCCGAGACAGCCGAGGGACTGGTGCGTCTCGGTTTCAATTGGAATCTGGCGCCGGTGGTCGACCTCAACCTCAACGCGCAGAGTCCGGTGATTGGTGGCATTGGCCGTTGTTTTTCCGCTGATCCGGGCGAGGTAGCACGTCACGCGCAGGCCTTTATCGAGGGCCATCACCAACACGGCGTTTCCTGCTCGCTCAAACACTTTCCCGGCCACGGCTCGGCGGCTGATGATTCGCATATGGATCTGGTCGATATCACCGGGAGTTGGTCACGCGTTGAACTTGAGCCCTATACGGCGTTGATGGCTGTGGGGTTGGTCGACGCGGTTATGACGGCGCATGTTTTTAACCGGCACATTGATCCCGATTTCCCCGCGACGCTCTCGCAGGCCGCGATCGGCGGGCTTTTGCGCGGCGAGCTGGGCTACGACGGGGTTGTGATCACCGATGATATGCGGATGGGAGCGATCGCAAACCACTACGGTTTCGAAACCGCGATCGAGCGGGCGATCGCGGCGGGTGTCGACATTGTGATGTTGGCCAATAACACGCTTTACGAGGAAGACGCCGTGCCGCGTGCCTGCGCTTTTATTCGCCAGCTTGTCGAGACCGGGAGGATTACCGAAGAGCGCATCGACGAATCCTGCGCTCGTATCGCGCGGATGAAAAAATCGTTAGCGTGAAGCGCGTAGTCTTATTAATCGCCTTGCTGTGCGCGGCTTGTGGCTATGAGGGGGCGGACAACCCGCTTGCCGTCGAGCGCCAGGGTGCGGTGCAATGGCGCGAGGGGCAGACGATCGTGGCGTTGGGCACCAGCCTGACCTTCGGTTTTGGTGCGGATTGCAAGGTCTTTCCCTTTGACCGCGACTGCGCGCTGCCCGACTCGTCCTACCCGGCGACGCTCGCGGCGCGCCTGAAACTACCGGTGGTCAATCTCGGCGTGCCTGGGGCGACGACTCGGGACGGTTTGCTGCGGATGATCGAGGCGTTGACGCATGATCCGGCGCTGGCGCTGATCGAGCTGGGGGCCAACGACCTGTTCCAAGAGGTGCTGGTGGCTGACGCCCGGGCCAATCTCGTGATGATAATCGATCGTTTCCATCGCGCAGGTGTTGCTGTGGCGCTGCTCAGTTTTTCCCATCCCGATATGATTGATCATACGCCGCCGGACCATCGCCTACAGGATAAGAAGGCGGAGGCGTTGGCTTATCACCAGATGTTATTGGCGTTGGCGGACGAATTTGGCTTACCGATCGTCGAGTATATTTTTGAGGATATCTGGTGGAAAGAAGAGCTGATGTTCGACTCGGTGCATCCCAATGGCCGGGGTTATCTGCTGATGGAGGAGAATGTTGTCAGGGGGTTGCATAGTTTTTTGGCGGCGAATGACTTGTATGCCCAATAAGAGATAGGCCTTTTGCGTTCTATGCCGTATTTGCGGTCGTCTTCCGATACCGGTAAGCGCGATGACAGAGGAAGAGGCTGGTGACGAAGAGTGCGACCGCCACTGCTTGGTGCAGCGAGGCCAAACCCAAAGGTACGTGCAAGATGACTGTGCCGATCCCCAAGCCAATTTGCACGCCGAGCAAGCCAAGCAGCAAATAGCTTCCATTTTTCAGCGCGGCGGCGTTGCGAGCTACAGCAAAGAGCGCAATGGCCACCGCCAGTACTGCGAAGGCGAAGAAACGGTGTTGGAAGTGGATCGTGACGGCGTTGTCGAACAGATTTGCCAGCGGTGGTTGCATGGCCCACAAGCCCTGTGGCAGCCAGACGCCGAACATTTTTGGGAAGGTATCCGATACATGGCCGGCCTTGAGCCCGGCGACCAAACCACCGGCGGCGATTTGCAGACAGAGGGTGATGAATAAGCCGGTACAGAGTCGGCGGGTGGTGCGCGATAGGTTGGGTGGGCAAGACATCGATGACAAATAGTCGAAGGCCCGCCACAGGCAAGCGGCTAACAGGGCCAGGGCGCAACTGAGGTGCAGGGTCAGTCGCAGGTGGTTTACCTGTGGCCGGTCGCTCAAACCGCTCTTGACCATCAACCAGCCGACCAGGCCCTGGAGCGCAAAGAGCAGGCCGATGCCCAGATAGCTCGGGATATGGGTGCGGGGAATGGTTCGTCGAAAGAGAAAATAGACCAAGGGCCCCACGAAGAGCAGGCCCGTTATTCGGCCAAGTAAGCGGTGCCCGAATTCCATATAATAAATGAACTTGAATTCTTCGAGCTGCATGCCGAAGTTGACGATCTGGTATTCGGGCGTCTGGCGGTATTTGGCGAACTCGCCTTCCCAGGCGCCGGCCCCCAGCGGTGGAACGACGCCGGTGACGACATTCCATTCGACGATGGATAAGCCCGAACGGGTCAGTCGGACCCAACCACCATAGACGATGAGCACGATGATAAGGGTCGAGACGGTGAGCAGCCAGACGGCGAGTTTGCGGTTGGTGGTCATGAATAGCCTAAACGAACAAGTTGCGTTAGGGGCGGTCTAAGAAAGTCACAGGGCCTCGCCGAGGCCCTGCGCTCGGGACGAATGTGTTACACACGTCCTAGGAAAATATCCCATCGCGGTGTTTTTGCAAGATCGGCCGATGGGCCATTGCGGGCGAGGAGCGAATAGATGGATGTTGAAATAGCCCGTTGAAGAGGAGGAGTGGGTGTTTTCGCTATATCAGCCGGACTTGTGAGATGCTGGTGAATGTGGGTTTGACGCCGGAAGCGGTGACTTCGCCCGGTGGTTTCGGCGGCAGGACACTTGAGTTTTATGCCAAAGTAGCCGGCGAGGCGGTGCGCGCGGTGACGGGTAATCCACTCCTTATTTTTTCAAACGCATCGAAGCGGGGCTTGAGGTGGAGACCCCGGTGTGGTGCGCGGACCGGGAATAGGGCACGGCTACGGGTGAGATTATCGCCAGTAGCAACGACTCGACCGGTTCGTGGACCGGTTATGGGGAGATGGCGCGTGTTGAGTGTAAAGGATAACAAGGTCGAGCTCGACCTACCCGTTTGCGCGCTATAATTGACCTTGCATTTTACCGATATTGAGGTCGCCGAGATTTCCGTGGACGGTCGCCCTTTGGCAAAAGCGGGCCGGCGCGCGGATTGTCGCCGTGGCACTTTGGGGCGCGAAGGGATGGAAACCTATGCCGCCTTTGCTCCGCAAGCGGCGCGAGTTGCTATTGAAGTGTAAGATTGATCGGCCAGCTAGATGATGCGTTTATTGTGCCGGCATTGCGGTTGGTGCCCGATGCGGTACGAACAACAGTATGAAGGGGATTTGGCGACACGATGAAGTTATTGTTTTTATATCTCGCGTTGCTTTGCGTGAGTTTGCTGGCATGTGGTGGGGATACTCCGCTCGAGCCGGTCGTCGAGGAGAAAACGCCGCCGGTGGTTGCCGACCCGGATCCAGTAGATGCAACACACGTTGATGGTGTTACCGCCGCGCCGTCTGAGGAAGTGGTTGATGG
>DQLG01000747.1 GCA_015660315.1 Candidatus Latescibacterota bacterium | reverse complement strand
GCAAACAAAACGGCTACTACCGCCTGCCCAATCTGCTGCCCGACGACCTAGTCGACCGCCTCAATCAGGCCACGGATTGCGAAATACTTTCCATGTGCGAACCCATCGTCTGGGAAGACACCTAATCACGCACTCCAGCCGATATCCGCCGCCTCTCCAAAATCCTCGACCGCAGTTCCGCCTATCTCGAAGCCGCCACACACCCGTTGATCTTAGACGCGCTAGAAAACTTTCTCGGCCCCAATATCGAATTGATAACCAACAAGCACAACCACCTAATGGTACGGCCGCCCAACTCCGGCGTCGTGCCCTGGCACACCGGCGAACACATCTACGACCCAGTGCTCTTCACCGCGCTAATTTATTTGCAAGAATCCACCATCGAAAACGGCTGTATCCGCATTGTGCCCGGCAGCCACCAACGCCCCTTTCACAGTCAAAAGCGCTACCCCGATGGCGAATTCACCAGCCAAGCGCTCTACCACCGCGCCCTGCCCGTGCCCATGCCAGCCGGCGGCGTACTGCTCTTCGACGACCGCCTCTACCACGGCGCCGACACCAACAACACGGACCAGTCGCGCCGCAGTATGACACTCGCCTACCGCGCGCACGACTCACACGACGTAGTCAAAGAAGACCCCGAAAAAATGCTGCTACGTGGCGAACGCGTCTACACCGGCCATCCCCACCCTTTTCCCGGATCATAAGTCATGCGCATTACCGAAATCGAAGTCCATTTGATCTGCCCGCCCTATTGCGACTTCAACGCTCTACAGTTGGCTCGCTACCACGGCGCCTGGATACAGCGCCGCGCCATCTACGTCGTGCACACCGACGACGGACTTGAAGGCCTTGGCGAATCCATCGGCCACGGCCCGGATGCGGATGCACTGCGCGAAAAATACATCGGTACCTCGCCCTTCGATTGGCTCAACGCCGAAGCCAACCTGGCAATGAATATGGCCTGCTACGACCTGATGGGGAAAAAACTCGGCCTGCCCGCCTGGAAACTGATCGGGCCCCAGCACCGCGCCTGGATTCCTGTCGCCGCCTGGACCGTGGCACAGGAACCGCAAGCCATGGCCGAAGAAGTGCGCCAAGCCGCCGCCAAGGGCTACCATTGGATCAAATACCACGTCGACGAAATGCAAGATGTCATCGCGCAAACCGAGGCCATGCAGCAAGCCGCTGCGCCGCACTTCAAGGTCCACTATGATTTCAACGCCAACTCCAACTACTACACCATGCGCCCCATCCTCGACGAACTACTCAAATTCCCCGTCGCAGGGCGCTTCGAAGACGTGGTGCTGGGCACCGACGAAGACGCTTACCGCATGCTGCGCGAGCAATGCCCACTGCCGATCATCGGCCACCACGTGCCCCCCGAAGCCATGAGCAAACGCTATGTCGACGGCACCATGGCCGGCCACGCCCCCATCGGCAACGCGGTAAAAGACGCCGCCGTCGCCGAGCGCATGAATATGCCACTGATGTACCAACAGACCGGCGGCACCATCAACCAAGCCTTCTTAGCACACGAGGTCGCTGTCTTCAAAATGGCGACGATCGATCACGTCAACGGCTGTCATTTATGGAGCGACGACGTCGTAAAAGAGAAGATGCCCGTAGTCGACGGCAGCGTCGCCGTGCCAAACGGGCCGGGCCTGGGTGTTGAACTCGACCGGGAAAAACTCGCCCAGTGGACCGACACCTCTCCCGTCGACAAAGGCCGTTTCCTGATCCGCATCCGTTCCGCCGGTGGCCCGACCGCTTATGTCCGCCACGATCCCGAGCCCGCCGGCTCTGCCGATAATCTGCGCTACCACGAACGGTTGCACGGCCAGAGTATTCCCGGCCGACCCGCATCATATGCCAATCCGCTGACCAGCGAATTTTGGGACGCGAAAAAAGACCCCGAGCACTTCGAAGATCTGTGGCAGGCTACCGCTGATGGCCCGATATGGAAAGAGGAACGCTAAATGAACGAAGACGAAAAATATTTATTCGACATTAATGGCTATATCGTCGTCCACGACGCCCTGTCAAAAGCAGATATCGCCCTATGCAATGAAGCCATCGACCACCATGCAGACCAAATTTGCGAGCGCACCGGCAAACTCACGCTTGCCGGCGGCTCGAAAGCCCTTGCAGGCACGACCGGCCGCGGCGACCTGGGCGGCGCCCTGACCTGGCCGGAACCCTATGGCCAGCCTTTCCGCAATATGCTCGACAATCGCAAAGTCGCCCCCTATCTGCATACGATCTTAGGCGAGGGTTTCCGTCTCGACCACAATTTGGGCATCATCACCATGCGCAAAGGCGCCGAAGGCCACACCATGCACGGCTCGTCCGGCCCCGGTTTCGACCGCCACCAGTACTATATTTTTAAAGACGGCAAGATGCACAATGGCCTGACCGTCGCCGCCTACCAACTCGCCGATGTCAATGAAGGCGACGGCGGTTTCTGCCTGGTGCCGGGCAGCCACAAAGGCAATTACCCCTGTCCGACCGCCCTGCGCCGCGACGAAGCCTACAGCGAATTCGTCAAACCCATCACCTGCAAGGCCGGCGACTGCATCATCTTCACCGAAGCCACCACCCACGGCACCCGCCCCTGGACCAGTGAGCACGACCGCCGCACCGCACTCTTTCGCTTCTCACCGGGCAACCTCGCCTATGTGCCACACAACTGGTCCGAAGAAATGCTCGCGCTCATGAACGACGAGCAGCGCAAAGTCTGCGAACCACCTTACCATTCGCGACTCGACCGACCGGTGCTCGACCTAAAATAAAAGGGCTTGCCCGGAGCGACTTTCTCAATGGCCTCCACCAGCTGACGGCCACTCATATCGGGCATCGCCTGGTCGGAGACCACCGCGTCGAAACACTCTCCGTTGAATTCTATCAAAACGTCGACGCCGTCGTTGGCGGTGACCACCTCGTGCCCGTCTCTAGATACCCCCTGACGACTTCGATTACTTTCTCTTCGTCGTCGACGCAGAGAAAGTGCAAATTCCGTTCAACGAGGTCAGCTCCCTTAGCGCCCGCGTTCGCAGCTTCTTCCCCCTCGGAGCGCACCGGCAACGACACACTGAACCTCGTGCCCTGCCCGCACACTCGTGCAATGCGATTTCTCCCTCGTAGCGGCAACCCAGTCCAGGACCTCCCTCGCCCTTCATAGTAAAAAAAGGTTCCAATAGCGCCGCTGCGTTTCCTTATCCATACCGGTTCATGTGAATCAATTCATGTTCGGTCTTCTCGCGCACCGCCATCTCGTTGGCCAGGTGTTCGTTGGCCTCCTGTAATTCCGCCGTCCGCTCTGCGCTCCGGCGCTCGAGATCGTTTGAGTCGATTATAAATCGCACTGAGGCTGAGCGACTAGCTCGGTGGGCTTGTCTGGATATGCCCCTAATAGACCAGCGCGACCGCACGCACCGCCACGTCCTCACCGGTCGATGCACCGAGATCAATATGACAAAGATAAATTCCGGGTGGTGCCATCTGCCCTTGGATGTTGCGACCGGTCCATTCGTAAGTAGCCGTTTCACCCGCTGCCCCCACTAGCTCGGCCACCTCGCGTCCCGCCAAATCGAAAATCCGCACCCTCGCCACCGTCTCGACCTTGAACACCACGAAACGGATCTGCACCACATCGTTGATGCCGTCGCCATTGGGCGTAAAAGCAGCCGGTGCGACCTCCAGGTCCCCGATCAGTCGGTCGCTGCCGACCAGGGCCGGAAGGTGCACCACATTCGCACGGCGTTCGGCCACCTCCACCGACTGCCAGAGACCTGGTCGTTCCCCATCGCCAAGATACAAATTGAAAACGGTGGCATTGCGCAATACCCGCGACGTGAAACTGACTTCAAGAGAGTCGCCTACAACCCGCCGACGCAACGATACAAAGAGTGAATCGCCGACGAGCGCAACCTGATCGGGAACAACGACCTCGCCGACAACCCGTATCTCCACTTGCCCCACGCCCACCAGACCCCCCGGGGCGACCAAGCGCAGCCTGTCAAAACCGCCGTCGCCGACCTCGACGCTCGACCAAAGCGTATAGGTAAAACGCGTATCCTCGTTGGGCATCGCCTCCCGCGGCAAAATCCGCCCCTTGGCCTCGGTCACCAGCGCCTCTTCGAATTCTATCGATAGCGAGCGCAACAAGGGAGCAACCTCGGGGTCATCAGTCGAAAGCAGCGCTTCCAACTGGACAAAACGCCGAGGGCTCTCCGATTGGAACGCTTCCCCGGAGGACTGGTAGACATTGCTCCACTCGCTCCAGTCCTCACCCACCACCAGTGCCGTATCCACCGCGCCGCGCAAGACCTTTGGCGAACCGATCCATTTCTCCTCGGTGACCTCTTCGCCGATCTTGTTGTGGAAAGTAAATTCCTCACTCAGCGAAATGCCCGAGCGCGAGCGCAACTGCATCCGCGTTTCCACCGGCAGATCGGCCTGCCACGACAAGCTCTTGATCGCCTTCGCACGACCGTCGCCGACAAGCTCACCCAAATCGATAAAGCCCGATCTCAGCACCACCTGCGCCGGGTAGCCCGGCGAGAACAGCATCAACTCCGCCGGCCGCGAATGCCACTCCGCCGCCGTTAAGAAGCCGTGCCAGAACAGGTAGCGAATCTTGCGCGGCTTGAAGAGATAGCGATAGTGCCGCTCCGGTACATGAAAGGGGGCTTCTTCGTTCCCGTGCGCCACCAGCCTGGCATAGTCCACCTCGGCCGAGGCCGTGCGCTGGCCGTCCGAAAACAAAAAGGCGAAACCCGTACCCCCATTGCGAACAGAAGAGCCCGAGGCCCCTTCGCCAGGGTCGTTGAAATAGAGAAATATTTCGTCGAGCCAGAATTGCGCGCCCAAGTCAAACTCCCACCATAGACCTTCGCCTTTCCAACCGGTAGTCGCCCGATAGGTGGTAAACTTATTGGCATAGGTATTCATATCGCCGTCGACCAGACCGGGAATATCCCGCACGACCAAGCCGGTGGCGAAAGTGCCACCCTGCTGCAACAGCCCAAGACTGATATTGTCGCCGACCGAACGCACGGCGACTTCGGCCAAGGCCGCGTCCGGGCTTTGTTCGTCGACACCAATGCGGATATACTGGAAGGTGCGAAAAAGCGAAGCGGCCTCCAGATCGATATCGAGCCCAACATCGAGTACGCGCGTAGTGTCCTTACGGCCGCTCAGCCCGATACGAATATCCGTCGACTCGTTGGGCAGGGTGGTCTGATAAACCGACTCGAATTTAAAGAGGTCGTTGCGGCCGTTGATCGACGACCCGGTTGCCACATAGACCGTAAACTGCCGCAAAGGTCGCGCGCCCTCCTGATCGGGAAAACGCAACCGCAATTCCTGCGCCAGGACCGCCCGACCCAAATCAATTTCAAGCTCCCACTTGGCTAGCGGATCGGCTTCATCTGGTCGCCAGAAGGTGCTTGTATCGCCGTCGATGGCATGGAAGGCGTCGTCCGGATTCGACCCGACCCTCCAGATCCCCCCTTGCACCTGCTCTTTTTCCAAGGTATCGTGAAAAAAATCGCCGGCATTACGCACCGGGTCGATATCCTTGCGGAATTTCACCAACTCCAGGTGTCCCGACGTGTTGATGCGCACTAGATTTTGCGGGATCTGCCAAGTCGCCCATTCCGCTTCGCTATCAAAGGTGAAGCTGTCGGCGTTGAGCTGCACAGCCGCCGCCAACGAGAGACAAATACACAAAAAATGAGTCAACATCCTCCGTCTCCTAGTAGGCGACGCCAATGGGGTGCAAATTGCGAATGCTCTTGAATTCCGCCTTGAGCTCGACATCAAGCAGGTAGAGCCCAGGAGCCAATAGCAAGCCTTGCTCATCCCGGCCATCCCAAAAAGTCTGCTGCGGACCGGCACCCTGCATCCCGACCTCGATCCGCGCCCGCCGCCGTCCCTGCAAATCGTAAACATTGAGCAGCACCGGGACCGGGTCAGGCAGCAGAAAGAGTTCGTAGTCAACCTGCAAAAGGTCGTTAATGCCGTCGCCATTGGGCGTGACGACGCCGGAAGACACCTGCAACCGCTGAATAAAATCGGGTTTCGCCCCCTCGCCGCCGAGCACCCGCAGGCTATTGGTCGAAACCATCGCGCCGGCATCACCTGGCTCAACCGGCTGCGGTAAGCTGCCTTCCACCGCCGCGAACACCTCGCTGGAGAAGGTCGTCGCGTGCAGAAAGACCTCCGCGTCGAAGACTACCCTGAACGGCTGGTTCGAAGCGCTCGTTATCTTCTGCGGAAAATGCACTTCCAACTCGCCGTCGCCCTCGACCACCGAGCGCGGTTCGACCGTCGCGAAGGGTTCGCCCATTTCGAGCCGCGCGAATACCGGCCGGCTGCCGGTGCGAATACGCACTCCGTCAAAACCACCCTGGGCCGCGTTGGCGAACGAAGCCCGCACATCGTAGACGAACTGCTCCTGCTGGCCCAACTCGACCTGGGTAAACCCCCGCGCGGGTTGCTGGTCAACTAGCCGCGCGACTTCGCCGACGATTCGATCGGCCAGCGGCGACGAGGTTTCGATCCACAGCGAATCGAGCTCGACCCAATCGTTAAAGGCCCGGCTCTGCAAGGTAATCTGCAATTGCACAAACGAACCGTTGCGCAAGTCCAACCGCGTACCCGACTCGCGAGTCTGGCTCGACCAGAACGACCAGTTGTCATTGTCGTAAGCGATCGAGGCGCGAATACCGGGCTGCTGGTCGATCTGCAGAATGCCCTCGGTCTCGGGTAGGCGCAACTCATGCTCGTAATGTTCCCGCGTCACCGAGAACTCCTTGCCCGAATCGGTGTATTCGTGATAGATGTTGGGGTCGGCGTCCCGTCCCACCCGCACCTCGACCTCGACCCAAGCATCGGCGTCTTCTACTTCCACCGGCATGCCGTCTACCATCCGCATACCCCTCGCCGACCATCCCAGACGGCCAAAATTAACCTCCTGATCCAATTCGAGGATCTTACTGAGATAAACGACCCGTTTCGGCACGCCGTGCCCCTTGAGTAAGAACTCGGCGATGGTCCCACGCACCGCGTTGCTATCAGTCGTCCGCTGCTCATCGAGCACCGAGCTCTTGCGCAGATAACGCACAAAACGCACATACTGATGAGGGAATTGAATCTCGACTTCCGGCTCGAAATTGATCGGCACATCGGCAATGACATTTGCCAAACTGCTGTAGCCTGACTGCACGAGGACTTCACTCGCATCAGCGGCGACACTCACCTCAAAGGCCGGCACCGGGTCTTGGTTGAGCGGAATGCCGTCCGAACGCGTGCCCTCGGTCGGTGTCACAAAACCGAAACTCGTAGCCGGCACCGGCACTCCGATGTCAAAGGTCCAATATCCGCCGCGGGCGGTATTATACGTGCTGCGTGCCCCGTCGACATAAAACTGACTGACGAAATAGGAAGTCGCATTGACATTGGTGCCGTTGCCGGTCCACAACCGCGGCTGATGCCCGTCCAGATAGCCCAACTCACGCGGGTTAATTAATTCGGACCACCCCGTTACCGCCAAGAACATATTCTCGGTCTCGTCGAAGAATACGGGCCGTATTCGATTGACCTGCTCATCGACCTCAATCAAAACCCGCGTAGTATCGCTCTCCTGCCAAGCCAAACCACCGCCGCCAATTTGCCACAACGAGATTTGCGCATCGGCCCCACCGATAAATATCAACGGCACTAACAAGGTTGGAAAAATATATCTCGACAAAGGCATTTTGAGGTCCAATCGGCTTAAACACTTATGTTTTATCAGGGCGACTAGCGTGTTCAATATATCCTATTCGCCGGAGCCAATCCAAACAGGGCGTATTGACGCCAACCCACCGCAACCCCTTTATATACGCCTGCGATCATAATAACAATCTTCACAAGGAGCACGATTAAGATGGGAAAACTAGGTTATAACGACACACCGATGCTGCGCGACTCGCCTTATTGCGTGCACGACGACCGCCGGCCCGCCCCCACCGTCGTAACCTCCGGCAGCGAACATGGGCCACCCTCCGACGCGGTGGTGCTCTTCGACGGGACCGATTTGAGCGGCTGGCAGTCGGTCAAGGGCGGCGATGCCGAGTGGAAAGTCGTCGACAGCTATATGGAAGTCGAACCCAAGACGGGGGATATCGTCAGCGTCGAACGCTTCGGCGATGTACAATACCATCTCGAATTCGCCTGTCCTGCCGCAGTAAAAGGCGATAGCCAGGGGCGCGGCAATAGTGGCGTCTTCCTGATGGGCCTCTACGAAATTCAAGTGCTCGACGGCTACGACAATCCAACCTACGCCGATGGCATCACCGCTTCAGTCTACGGCGAGTACCCCCCGCTGGTCAATGCCTGCCGCCCCCCCGGTGAATGGCAGACCTACGACATTTTTTGGACCGCACCGCGTTTTAGCGGGGTCGACTTGGTCAGTCCGGCCTATCTCACCTTAGTGCACAATGGCGTTCTCGTGCATCACCATATCGAGATAATGGGCCCCACTGGTCATCGCAATGTCTATCGCTACGAGGCCCACCCCCCCGCAGGTCCCCTCAAATTGCAAGACCATGGCGACTTAGTCCGCTTCCGCAATATCTGGGCACGCCCCCTCAAGGGCTACGACGAAGCCTAAAACACTAACGCATTTTTTATCATAAGGCCCTATTCCAAATATCGAATAGGGCCTTATGATATTTATAATCAATGACTTATATGGTATAATAAAAAGCTTGACTTACTTCATTTTATGCCGTAATTTAAATTCCAATTATTTCTAATTTTCCCAATTTTCCCAATTTTCCCAATATAGTGCAGAATAATAGGCACTCTAAAAAAACGTGGAATAATGAGCAAGATTAAGAAGGTCCTAACCACTGGCGATATTGCCACCCATTGTCAGGTCTGCTATGAAACGGTGGCCAACTGGATCAAGAGTGACAAACTCAAATCCTATCAGACCCCGGGTCGCCATCGCCGCATTCGCCTTGAGGACTTTATGGACTTTCTCGCGGAGCACGGCATGCCGCCGCTCACAGCCGAGGAGCCCAGAGCGCCAGCCGTTGACCCCAACAAGCGCCGCATCCTCGTCGTCGATGACGAACCTGGCATCCGCCGGCTAATAACCCGCTCCTTCGAACGCAAAAACGCCGCCCACGCCCTGTGCACCGCCGCCGACGGCTTCGAAGCCGGACTGCAGGTCGTCAAGTTCCGCCCCGATCTGATTATCCTCGATCTGATGATGCCCAATATCGATGGCTTCCGAGTCTGCCAACTCGTGCGCGCCAATCCCGAGACGCGGCATATCGGCATCTTGGTCATCACCGGCTATGCCGCCGAAGAAAATGTCAAACGCGCCATGGAATGCGGCGCCGACTCGTGGATGGCCAAACCCTTTGATCCGGGCGAACTCATTGAGCAAGTGGAATCGATCCTCGTGGCAAGCGAAAAACGCGCCAAAAACATCTCACTAACGGCCTGAGCCATGCGATCTCCCCTACCCTTCCCACTCTTTCCGCCACCTTCGGACGACCGCTTGTCCGGCGACCTGCAATACCAGCTGTGGCTACGCATCTTTTATCGTCTGCAAGAAGGCGAGTCCATGGTCACCGCCGGTGCCTTCCTACGCGCGATGGAGGAAGAATACCAGGCGTTGACCCGCCGTACACCGGCTGCACGTATCTCCGCATTACTCGAACGCACCATCGCCAAGGTCAATCAAAAGCACCCCGAAACCTTTCTCTGCAATGGCGTGCAGAACGCCATCGCCGCCGCCTTTTGCAAAAGTACTGAAAAATTGAATTGGGGCGCCGGTGAAATCGAGGAAAAAGGAGTGGAAACGATTCGCCGTTTTGTCAACGCGCACATGCGCGGCTTCCTCTCCTATGTCGGTCTAGAAGCCAGCAAACTGGACTTGGTCTCCTGCGTGGGCACCGCCACGCGCCAGATCCGTCAGATCCGCGAAGAGCAACTGCCCCAGCCCGTGCAAGCGCTCGGTGAACCCACGGCCCCCGCGTCCAGCATCGACCCGTCGCCCTCTATATCTCCAGCCAACGACGAACTCGAAATTGCGCCGAGCCCCGAGTTGCAGAACGCCATCGTCGATGGTCTCGTGACGCTCGACGAACTGCACCAACGCGAGCAACAACGCAGCGCGACCCGCGACGAGTTGAACCAGGAGGAAACCGCCAAAATCCCCGGGCGACTCGATACCTACGCATGCCGGGGGATCATCACCTGGGGCGAGGCGGGCAATCTGCGCAAACTCGATACGGAGCACGGCCCGTTAAGGAGAAGCGCCCGGCGATTCGTGCGCGAGCGCATCGAGCAAAAAATCCGCCCGGCCATCAACCTGACCGTGCTCAATCTCGAAGTTTTCGAAGCCCTGCAACGTATTCCCGAAGCCCGCGACCCCGCGCTACAGTTCCTCATCCGCCACCGCCGACAGGTCCTCTCCGAGGACGGCGCCGATCTGCAACCTTTGCTCAACAAGCTCGAAGCCGATCCTGAATTAACAGCCAACCTCTTGGCCTTAGCCGACCGCTGCGACCAGGAAATCAGCATGATCGCCCTGCGACTTATGCCCTACGGCCCCTTGCTCGCGGCCCGGGACCACTGTACGGTCGAAGAGGGTTTCGTCAAGGAACTGCGCTCGCTCGAACGCGAAGACATCTCCGAGAGGCTCAACAACCCGAGCGAAACCGTGCGCACCCGGCCGACGACTCAGATTATCGGCCTATTGCAACTAATCGACCATACAACGCGGCCGACGCCCTTCAGCCAAGAGCTGCGCATCTTCAAGATCCGCAGCGAACTCGACGCCCTGTACCGCACCGCCAGCGCCGAACAGGGCTATGCAAAGCTCGAACGCTTTCTCAAACGGCGCCTGCACTATCTGCATCCCGGTCTGACGCGCTACGAGATCGAAGCCGCGGAGCGCCACATAGACAAAATCCTCAGCGCCAGACCGGCGGTGCTCGAAATCGTCGGCGAAGCGCAAAAGGGGATCTCCATCCAACTCGACCCGGACGAAGTCGAACGCGGGGTGCAAATCGCCCGAGTCGCGATGCGCGTAGCCGGCCGCACCCGCTACGTCCCCTATAAAATCATGCCGGAGGAAACAGCTCCAGGCAAATACATCATCGTCCGTCGAGACCCGACTTCGGGTGTGGTCGTGCCGGCACTCAAATCCGGCATCTGCCGCTATGTCGAGCGCGACAGCAATGGCTTCTGGAAATTGGCGAGTTAGACGGATTATAGCACGCGGATTACTCTACACCTGCCGTGCGGCCAACGCTTCAAAGCCTATGTCCCCAAGGGCAGGCTCTTGCGCGAGCCCACCGGCCAGCATGTCGATTAGGACAGTGTCGACGACACGCGGCGAGCAACGCGGCGACATTCGTGAAGTCGAGACATTAGCCTCCATGACCGGTAGCCGTTTCGTGGACCTGCGCACAAACGAGCGGACGAGTTGCAGCAACTGCAATCTGGAGATCGATCTTCTACAGCGCTTCCGCATCGTCATCACCGGCGCAACGACAGCGGTCTAATCCATATTGCCCTAGATTATCTATTGAGCATGATTCACAGGGGATTTTTATGAACCCTCAAAACACAGAGCCCTGCACGGCCTCGAAGGCCTGCGCTCCTTCTGTATCGACCTGCAATTGCGCCAGCAGGCCTATATGGCCCGCGCCCCGGAAGTCGCCATCTCCACCTGCACCTGGGAACAGGGCCTGATCGACATAGTGCCCGAGGAAAAACTGTCCAGCGAGCTCGACTCGGCCTTGGCCACACTCGTCGAGAGTTTTATCAACGACGACCAGACCGCCCAAGGCCAAGCCGTTGCCCAACCGGCAACCCACCATCCCGGTCTCCAATTCAACTGAGCAGGACGCGCACGTCCCCATCCCGCGCGGTAACCCCCGCAGCGTCGAAATAACCCAATAGCGCCATCGCATATTTGCGGTTGCTGCCGATTAACTCGCGAAATTGCGCCACGGTGATCTCGCCGTCGGCTTGCAAATAGGCGCACAACTGGTCCTGCACCAAAACCAGGGCCTCGCGGTGGGCCAACAACCCGCCTTCCAGAGACACCACAATCTCTAGTTCCTGTAAAGCCCGCAAAATCGCCTCGACCTGCTGCTGTCCCACAGCCAACGCGCGCGCCAGCCCCGCGGCATCCGGTATGCCGGTGAAGGCCGTGGTATTCAACCGTTTCTCGATCTCCGTCCGCGTAGCCTCCTCCTCCGGTGTAAAACGAATGCCGTGGGAAGCGGCCCGAACCACAGCCCCATCCATCGCCACCCGACCTTCGTCAACTAGATAGCGCAATACGCAGGCGAAGAGTTCAGGCTGGGCATAGCGCGCGCTCAAATTGCGCAACTCCTCGCGCCTGAGCCCCGGCTTGAGCGGCTCACTGCGGTGAAAATCCGCCAAGGCCACCTCGATCCGCTCACCCCATCGCCCGCGCACCGAGCTATGCAAAAGTTGGGCTTGCCCCTCGGAATCCACTCGCACCACCATCCCCGTCGCCACCAACTCGCCTAAAACCTCCTGCAACCGCTCCGGCCCAATGCCCAATTCGCCGAGTAAGTCGCGCTCACTTTTGAGTCGGTCGTCAACCGCCAGGATCCAGCGTTCGACCACTTCTGGCAACTCGCCGCACTCCAGTACCCGCAGATGATCGAGTAGATCGGTGTCAAAACGTCGATGTTTGGCCGGATGCGGGTCGAGCACCGTCCCGCCGCCAATGGTCAACGCCGGCGAATAGCGGCGCAATACGAAACGATCGCCCCAAGCCGCCACTAGCGGCGCCTCCAGCCGCAACTGCGCCACACTCTCTTCACCCGGTTCGAGCAGCTTGCGCTCGGGCAGAACCACCCGCGCCATAATCTCCCGCGTCCCCAGATGCAAGCGAACGCGAGTCCGCGGTTCGATGGACATCGGGCTCGACTGCAACAGCCGCAATCGCACATCGAGCATCTGCGTCGGGCGAAAGGCTTCCGGGGCGACCAGCAAATCGCCGCGCTCGATCTGCCCTTGCTCAACGCCGGCCAGGTTTATAGCCGCCCGATCACCGGCCTGCACCCGACCTACCGCAACACCGTGTTGCTGCATGCTGCGCACACGCACCTCGCGCCCCTCAGGCATAATCTCGACCCGGTCGCCTTCTCCGAGGGATCCCACCAGCGCCGTCCCCGTACAGACCAGGCCAAAACCCTTGACCACGAACGCGCGATCCACCGGCAGGCGAAATGGAGCGTCGGCACGTTTGTCTTCGGTATCCCCCGCCAATGCCAACAACCGCTGCCGCAGTGGATCTACCCCCTCGCCACTGAGCGCCGAAACACGAAAGATCTCGGCGTCCTGCAAAAAGGTCCCACGGGTGAACTCGCGCAGTTCCTCTTCCACCAGGTCCAGCCAGTCCTCTTCCACCAAGTCGACCTTATTGAGCACCAGCACCCCACGTTCGACCCCGAGCAGTTCCAGCACATCAAGATGTTCCCTCGATTGCGGCATCACGCCGTCGTCGGCGGCAATCAGCAACATCGCCACGTCGATGGTGCTGACGCCGGCGACCATCGTCTTGACGAAGCGCTCGTGTCCAGGCACGTCGATAATAGTCGCCGACTCGCCCAGGAAGGCGAAACCCAGTTCAATAGTGATCCCTCGGGCTTTTTCTTCCGGTGCCTGATCGGTATCAGTACCGGTCAACGCCTTGACCAATAGGGTTTTGCCGTGGTCTAT
>DQLG01000379.1 GCA_015660315.1 Candidatus Latescibacterota bacterium | reverse complement strand
GGCAGATAACCGAGCCTGTCCTTAACTGCGGCGGCATCCTGACCGTCCAGCACGCTGACTTGTCCCTCGTCGGCAAAAAAGATGCTCATAATCATGCGAATGATCGTCGTCTTGCCTGCGCCATTGGGACCCAAGAATCCGTAAATACACCCAGCCGGTACATGCAGTGAAACCCCTCGCACCGCCTCTACGGCCCCAAAACGCTTCCATACTTTATCGAGTTGAACGGCTGTCGAATAATTCATAATCTTAATAATCGCCGAATTGCCTTTTTGCAGAGATTGCCGTATAAATGGTGCCCACAATGATAATAGCGCCAGTTATTGCATCTGCTTTCCAATTTGCCACATTAGACCTTAAATATATATTATACAATTAGAATGTAAATCAAGTAATTCCTTTGACGGCCGAACTGAATCATCTATTACGGATTTTAATCTGAGAGATATTTTTAACCTTACATACTTACAGAACTAATATTTCGCCTAGGGAGAGTATTCGTTGAATTCGCACAAAAGGGAAGTTATTGAGAGCATGGAGGGCTATGTCAGCGACCAGCTGCAATTGCTCAAATCGGTAGAAGACAGCTGGCAGGCCAATGACTATCTGCCCGACATGAGCGCAGAAGGCTGGGAAGATAATGTGCGCGAATTCCGCACCCGAGCCGCGGCCCTGCCCGACGACATCCTAGTCGCTCTCGTCGGCGATATGATCACCGAAGAAGCCCTGCCGACCTACCAGACCCTGCTCAACACCTTCGAAGGGGTATCTGATACCACCGGCACGGATACCAGCGCATGGGCTCGATGGTCTCGTGGCTGGACGGCCGAGGAAAACCGCCACGGCGATTTGCTCAATAAATATCTCTTCCTCACCGGCCGGGTCGACATGCGCGCCGTGGAGGTAACGATTCATCACCTCATCCGCAACGGCTTCAACCCCCAGGCCGCACAAGACCCCTACAAGGGCTTCGTTTACACTTCGTTCCAAGAGCGGGCGACCAAAATCTCGCACAGCAATGTAGCGCGTCTCGCGCAAAAAGCCGGCGAATCCCACCTCAAAACCATTTGCGGCCTGATCGCCGGTGACGAGGCACGCCACGAAAAAGCCTATACCAACTTTGTCAGAAAGATCTTTGAAATTGACCCCACCGGGGCCATTTTGGCGTTTCGCGATCTGATGAAAATCCAGATCGTCATGCCCGCCGACCTGATGACCGACGGCCAGGACCCAGACCTTTTTGACCACTTCGCAACCGTTGCCCAGCGCCTCGGCGTTTATACTGCCCATGACTACGCCGCGATCATTCAACACCTCGTCCGCCAATGGGAATTGGAAACGATCTGCGGGCTCGAAGGCGAAGCGGCCGAAGCCCAGGACTACCTGTGCAAACTCGGTCCACGTTTTGCCAAACTGGCCGAACGCAACAATAAATACCAAACCGAAGCTACATCATTCCAATTCAGCTGGATTTACAACCGCTCCGTTTAACTGACCTCAATCTATTTGCGGGTCTTTATAAGGCCTTATAAAGACCTGTAAATACGTGGTTTAGAATTTTAACCCACCCGGATATTCCACTACCCAATAAGCTTAACCTCCGGCGCCGATAAAGCTTGTGTAGAAATGCCCCCAATCCGGGAACCCTTCCCTCACGCTTGCACGGAAGGAGCTAATTGCAATGCATTCACAGCCTTCCGATCCTTTTTTTGCGCTTGTTCAACAAGCACAGGATGGTCGTGGTTTTTCCCTAGATCAGGGCGCCTTACTCATCGCCAGCCAAGCCTATCCCAACCTGGACATCGATCACTATCTGCACAAGCTCGACAGCTTGGGCGAGGATTTCCGCACGCGCTACGCCCCATCCCCCGTCCTGGCCACCGAGCTTGCGAACTTAAGCCGGTATCTGTTTACCGACCTTGGATTTCGCGGCAACCAGGACCAGTACGACGATCTGCGCAACAGCTATCTCAACGAAGTTATAGACCGCCGCCTCGGCATCCCCATCACGCTTTCCGTCGTCTATCTGGAATTGGGCCGGCGTTTGCACTTTCCCCTAGCCGGCGTCAATTTCCCCTATCACTTCCTGGTGCGCAGCACCGAACTCCCAGAGCCGCTCTTCATCGACCCCTTCGCCAACGGCGCCTTTGTCGACAACAACGAACTGTGCGAAAGGCTGCCCGTTATCGAAGGACGCAAACTCGAGTTGGCCGCGGCCTATCTCGCACCGACCTCGCCGCTGGATATCCTGGCGCGGATGCTGCGCAACCTCAAGCGTCAGCACATCCAGGCCCGCCAGTTTCCCGCCGCAGTGCATTGTGCCATAAGAATTAGCTGGCTGCAACCGACCGAAGCGGAAAACTACCGCGACCTCGGTTTCCTCTATTACTGGATCCGCGAATACGGCAAGGCCGTAGACGGGTTCAACGCCTACCTCCGTTGGGCCGACACCCCGCCCGACGCCAAAGAAATCCAGCAAAACATCCAGGCCATTTCCGATCGCCTGAGCATGCTGAACTAGGGAAAACGCATCGTGGACTTGAAAAATATGCTCGGCAAAATCGGTCTGACGACGCAGCGCCAATTAGACCAGGCGCAGGCCAAAAAAGAAATTTGGCACAGCTTGGTCCGCGACATCTTCGCCCGCTATTACCTGAAAATGCGCCAGGCCTTCCCCGACCATTTGCCGAACCTACCGCGAAAATACTCCCCCGGCTGGGAGGCCCACATCAAGGCCGAGCTCGGCAATTTTCTCGACACCGACCTCCAGAATGTCGCCCCCTTGCTGAGCGCCTGCGGTTTCGGCACTGAAAAATGGCACCAGTTCGTCGAGAAAACCCTGCCCGAGATG
>DQLG01000074.1 GCA_015660315.1 Candidatus Latescibacterota bacterium | reverse complement strand
GCCTCGCTGGGGAGCGATTGAGGAGGATTTCAGTTATATTTCAATATGTAGGTATGTATCGGTTGTTATTGGTCTATGTACACTGCTATCTCAAAATGACGGCGGTCCCTGGCCCTGGGTGCGCTTCATCAGCCGGCGTTCGTTGGCGGGGAAACTGGCGCGACGATGCATGGTGCAACGATTGTCCCAGACGACGAAGTCACCGGTCTGCCATTGCAGGGTCCAGGCAAAACGAGTTTGGCTCACATGGGCGGTGAGTTCGTCGAGCAGGGCGCGGCTTTCTTCCTCGGGCATGCCGACGATGTATTGCGCGTGGTTTGGGCTGTAGTACAGAGTTTTGCGACCTGTTTCGCGGTGGGTGCTGATGAGCAGATGGATGGCTGGGTGGTTGGGATTGTATTCAGGGCGTTTATGGCGATAGGCTACGTGCAGGCCTTCGAGACGATTTTTCCAGTCGTCGTCAAGCGCCTGATAGGCGGCTTCCAGCCCGACCCAGGTTGTTTCGCCGCCGGTGAGCGGTGTCTCCAGCGCGTACAGTGTGGAGAAGGAGCCGGGGGTGTGTAGAAAGCAGAGATCGGCGTGGTAGTCGATTTCATCGTTGGCGAGCGCGCCTATCGGGCGACCGTCCGCTGCGAGATTGGAAACGAGGGTGATTTCTGGGATGGGGCCAGGCGGCAGGGTGCTGGTGGGGTGGCGCACGGGCAGGCCGAAGGTGCGGCTGGTGCGGACTTGGTCGGCTTCGGTTTGGTCTTGCTCACGGAAGTAGAGCACCCCGTATTGGTGCAGGGCTCGGCGCAGGGCGGCGGCGGTTTCAGGGTCGATGGGGTCGCGCAGTTGTAGGCCGTAGACGCCGGCGGCTACTGAGGGGGATAGGGGGACGATGTTGAATGGGACCATGGTCGATAGCACCTTCGTGGCGGTGGGAGGCCTTCGAGTAGGGCCCTTCGCTGATGTCGCTGACCTTCGGTCGCGGTCTACGACAGCTCGCTTCGCATCCTGTGAAATCGCCTTGAGCGAATCCGCTCAAGGGGCCTACCCGAAGGCCTCTCGTGCGCTGGGTCGGTTGGTGGTGTTTGCATCCAGACTGGTAGAAGATAAAGAAGAAAAGAAGGGATGTCTTGTGTTGCTTGGAGGTTTATGGCGATGGTTCTAAACTTAGTGCTCTAACAAATAGCACAACCGTCAAACGCCACACCGTCAAAAGGAGCAGTCTTATGGCAACGCTAGAGCTGTCGGTGCGATATTTTCAGGATTCGACACCTGAGGGAGTGCCTTGTCGGGAAGAGAATTTTATCCGTCGGGAGGTGGAAATGGCATTGCCATTGCGGCAGACGGCGTTGGTATTGGTGGATGTGTGGGATAATCACTTTATCGAGAGTTGGTTGGAACGGGCGGGGAGAATAACGTGGCAGAGCGTAGTGCCGGTGTTGGCCAAGGCGCGGGAAGTGGGTATGGCGGTGGTGCATGCGCCGAGCCCACCAATTGCCGAAACATACGAGCAGCTTAAACGACATGCACCGGCGTCGCCGAGTCCTGTCGCTGATTGGCCACCGGCGGAGTTTCGCGCGAGGGTGGGAGAGTACGCCGCGTTTCGTGGCCCGCGTTCGCAGCCGCCGGGGATAGCGGATATACCCGAGTTGGGCATGTCACCGTTGGTGGAGGTGTTGGAAGAAGAGTTTGTGGTGGCGACAGGGCAACAGTTGCACGAGTTGGCCCGGGAGCAGGGGATTATGCATCTGATCTATGCGGGTTTTGCGACCAATTGGTGTATCCTCAACCGTGACTATGGCATGCGGGCGATGGCGCAGAAGGGGTATAATATGATTTTGTTGCGCGACGCGACGGCGGGGGTGGAGTTTCCCGATACGGTGGATGCGTGTTTTGCCACCGAGATGGCGATTCGCGAGGTGGAACAGCAATTGGGGTTTAGTGCGGCGAATGGGGATTTTTTCACCGCCTGCGATGGGGCTACCCGTCTAATTTGACGAAAAAACACTTGTTAAAGATTATATATTAATGCCAAGAAACAGAATTGCCATAATACTGGCGCTGTCGTTCGTCGCTGCTGTTTGCGCGGCCAACGCGCAAGAATCGCCAACGGATCAATTGGCCCTCGCCTGGAGGGAGTACGGTCTGCAGGCTTTTTCCACTGCGAATGACCTCTTCGCGGATGTGGCCGAAACTGCGCAAGGTGAAACGCGTTGGCAGGCACTATTGGGTCAGGCGCAGATCGTCCACTACCAGATGCCGGGCCGCGATCCGGAGGAGGCGATCCCCCTCTATAAGGCGCTATTGGCGGAAGTCGGCGATAAGGCCGAATGGCGCGGCCAAGTGTTGGCGCGTTTAGCCGACTGTCATGCCGAGCTGGTGCCGGTGCAGATCGACAAGGCGCGTGAACTTTATCGCGAGGCGCTTGTGACCTTGCCGGCAACATCGCTGATGGTGCAAGAGACGGCGTTGCGCTTCTTGGCGACCTATTTGCAACGGCCTGACCGCGCGGAGATCGCACGCGGGCTCAAGGTGTCGGACGAATTCGCAGAGCAGATGGCTGGCACGCCCTTCGCCTCGGTATTCCACGGCTTGCGCGCCGAGATGGCTTTTTTCACCGACAACTACCGGGCATTGGCCGCAGCGCTTGACCAGCAGTATCGCGCGGGTATCAACAATGTGAGCGTAAAAGAAGGCGTGCTGTTTCGCTTGGCGCGCTTGTACGAAGTGGAGTTAGGTGATTATGTAAAGGCAGAAGCGTATTACCGGCAGTTGGCGAGGGAGGTGCCGTCTTCGCGGAAGGCGCATTTTGCCATATTGCGCGCCGATGAGTTGAAGGCCGGCAAGCTCGATTCCGACTACGCGCCGCCCTTGTCGCCGCAGGTTGAAGATGCTACGGGAAAGGAGCAGCCCTAATGGCTGCAGAAGAAAGCAAAAAGGCATCGCGCTCTTGGAGCAATTATGTGGCGGTGATGTTCCTAGTCGTTTCCTTTTCCGTTTCGCTGTGGCGCGTTTATGAGGTGCGACAGGTTGAGCAGGCCGACGACGTGGCGACGATCCGCGTGGTGCACTGGCAGTTGGAGGCGGGTTTTCGCGAGGCCTTCGACGTTATCGCCCATCGTTTCGAAAAGGCGTATTTCGCGGAGACGGGCGAGCGGGTGCGCATCGTGCAGAACGCGATTTCCGAACGCGTCTACAAGCAATACGTGCAGACGCAGGGCATCGGCAAGACGCTACCTGACCTAGTGCAGTTGGGGCGCGATGAATTGGGCTCGGTGCCGCGTTTTTTTATCAGTAACACCGAAGATGTGCAAAAGCCGAACCCCTACAACAAGGGAACGGACCTAGAAGACGTCCCGTGGATGGATACCTATCTCGACGGCATGCTCGGCTCGGTGGATCAGACGGACTTGGAATATTACGGGGCATCGTCAAGCACCTATTCGATCCGCATGTTCTACAATGCCGACTTGATGCGTGAGGCTTTCGACATCGACGAACCGCCCGGCGGATACCGGGATTTCCTCGCGCTTTGCGCCGGTTTCGCGGAGTGGGCCGCGAGTGAGCACCGCGACGACCTGACCCCGGTGGCCGCCTCGAAATACCAGGCCGACGTCTTTCGCAGCATGCGCGCGGCGACGCTCTTCGAACTGATGCTCGAGAACGACCGCGACTTCGACGGCCATTTTGGCGCCAACGATGAGGTGCTCTTGGCCTATGCCGGCGGCGATTTTGATTACCACGACCCGCGGATTCGTGCCGATGAGATGACCGTGGCTAATCTCACGCAGTATTTTGCCCCGGGTTTTATGGCGATGGACCGGATGGAGGCGCAGTTTCGCTTCACCCAGGGCAAGGCGCTGTTTTGCGCGTCTGGCAGTTGGGATGCGATGAGTTTCGACAGCCAAGTCGACTTCCCGATGGGCATCTGCGACTTCCCTTTCCCCGACCGCCAAGATCCCGAATTTGGCCAATACGTGCGCGGTCGGATCAGCGAGGCCGATTCGCCGGCGGTATTCCGCCTGGCGGTGTCGAAATTCAGCGATCATCCAGATGTCGCGCTGCGCTTTTTGCAGTTTCTGACCTCGCGTGAAAACAACCAGCGTTTTAACCAGCTCTCGCGCTGGCCGCCGGTGATCAAGGGCGCCAAGCCGCATCCGCTGATGGAGCCCTTTATGCGCAAGCCGGAGGGTTTTTGGACCGCCGACGTCAATCGCATTATCGGCGCTGGCCCCTGTACCGCGGCCTATACCCAGGCGCGGTGGGAACTGGTCGAGCACAAGGTCGATTTCGACGGTTTCGCCGATATGCTGGAACGCGATATGCCGCGGGCGATGGCGCAGGAGTTTGAGCGTTTGCTCAACAACGAGTGGGAGGAGCGACTGGCGCAGGAGATGTCGCTGTCGCACCAGTTGGGCAGTTATTCCTTCGGCGAGACCTGGGGAGAAGCCGCGCCGATTCCCGAGCGGGTGCAGAGCAAGATGGTTTATTTATGGGAGATGCGCATGCGCCGCTACCGCAATTCGTATCGTTTGCTGGAGTGGCAAAAATTGCTCGACGCGGACGAGCCGAAGGCGCAGGAGATCCAACAGTATATCAAGATCGACTTAGAACGGAAACAAAGTTAGCATGCCGAAATATGTAAGTATCAAGCGGCTGACCAGCTATTGGCGGCTCTACCTCTTCGTCGCCCCAGCGGCGGTATTGGTAGGTATCTTCGCCTACTTTCCGGCCGCCAGTGCGATCTATCACGCCTTTTTTCGTTGGAACGGCTCCTATGTAAAGGAGTTTGTTGGGCTCTATAATTTTTATCAGTTGTTGGGCTGGTCGCCCTTCTTGTGGCTGGTGATGGTGGCTTGGGTAGTGCTATTGATGGCGTTGCTGGTGGGGCGGCCGATGCGCTTGGCGGGTTGGGCACCGTGGGGGTTGTTGTCGATGGTTGGCGGCTTGGGCGTGGCGCTCTTTACGGCCGGGACCGAGTCGACTGTATTGCATATGAACGCCGGCGAGGCGTGGCAGTGGTATGGACGGGCGCTGTGGGCGACGGTGTTGGGTGTGGGCTTGCACCAAATTGTGCAGCGCAATTGGAGCCAGATGGTGCAGGGCGTGTTGGTGCTCTACGGTTTTTTGTGGTTTTACTACCAGTCGATGTATGCGACCGGCGACCAGACGTTGTGGTCGGGTTTCGGGGTAATTTTCATTTTGGTGTTGGCCAACTTGGTCAAGATGGTGCCTTCGATTGCTACTGCCGTAGTGATCCACCGGCTTAAGAGCGAGCAGTGGCAGTATATCTACCGGGTGCTTTTCGTAGTGCCGATGATCGTGCCGGGGATGGTGGGGCTGTTGGTGTGGAAGTCCTTCTTCGACCCGACGCAAGGCATCCTCAATCGCGTATTGATCGGCTCGGGTTTTTTCGACGTGCTGGTGTGGTTCGATGGCCTCGTGGGCTGGGGCGTGTTTCACGCTGGCAGCAGCCCCTCGTGGTTGGGTGACGCCTCGCTGGTGATTCCCTCGTTGATCTTCTGGGGTTTCCCGTGGGTGGGCACGGTGGGTGTGCTGATTTACCTGACGGGTTTGGCCGGCATTGACGAGAGCGTCTACGAAGCGGCCGATATCGCCGGGGCCAGCTCGCTGCAGAAATTCACTTATATCGAGTTTCCGTTGATTTTGACCCAGGTGCGGATCAACCTGGTGCTAATGATTATCGGCACTTTGCAGACCTATGGGCAGATCCTGATTTTGCTCGGTGACAGCGGTGGGCCGCAGGGCGTGGCGTTGGTGCCGGGGCTGTATATGTTCCGCAGCGCCTTTGTCGAGTTGTATGCCGGCAAGGCCTGCGCGATCGGTCTGATCGTGTTCTTCTTTATTCTGATACTCACCGAAATCAACAATCGCTACGTGCGGGTGGAGAAGTAATGAGCGACTTTTGGAAGGGCATCGGCCAACATCTCTTTATCTGGGCGGTGCTACTCTTCGCCTTTTTCCCGCTCTATGTGACCTTCGCGATCAGCGTTAAGAGCAACAAGCAGTTTAACAACCAGCCTTTCTCACCGCTGTCGTTGAGCGGTTTCGTGGAGACTCTAGAACGCAAGCCGGCGGCGGTGGACGCTTACGGCACCAAGGAGACGATTCTGGTGCGCGAGGCGTTGGAGGCGGGGCTACAGCCGGGCGATGCGGGGTGGCCGGTGGTGCGGTTGAGCACAGCGGATACCTGGCATTGGGAAAACTGGATCGTCGCCTGGGACACAGTGGGCACTTATATCTTCAATACGGTCCTCGTCGCGGTCACGGCGGTGGTATTCGCGCTGTGCTTTTCGACGGCGGCAGCTTTTTTCTTTGCGCGCTACCGAATGCCGGGCGCCACTTTTTTGTGGTACTTTTTCCTGGTGCTGATGCTGATGCCGGGGGTGGCGAATCTGGTGCCGCTGTTTATTTTGCTGCGCGATATGAACATGATCAACAGCTTGCTGGCGCTGGTGATCATCGGGATTTCGGGTGCGCAGGTGGTGCAGATATTTATTCTGCGCAATTTTATCGAGGAAATCCCGCAGGATATGTTCGACGCAGCCGATGTCGACGGGGCGAGTCCGTTCAGGCAAGTGCTCTATATCGTTTTGCCGATGTCGGGTTCGGTGATTTCGACGCTGGCGATTTTGCAGTTTATCAGCGTCTGGAACGATTTCCTGCTGCCCTTTATTATTATCCGCGACGACTCGCTTTTGACCTTGGCGGCGGGTTTGATCAAGCTCGACGGTGAGTATGTGAAGCAGTGGGGGGAGATGATGGCGGGGTATTCGATCGCTTCGTTGCCGCTGGTGCTAATTTTCTTGTTTACGATGAGACTTTTTGTGCGGGGGATTGCGTCGGGTGCAGTGAAGGGTTGAGCTAATATACGGTTGGCTCGGGAGTGTGGCTCCATTTATAAGCCCCCCGGGCCGTCGCCTCTCGGGGCGCCTTCGCGCCCACTTTTCCCGCACTGGACGACCAGGCCCTTTTTCCGCCCAACGCTCCTATAAATACCCTACGCCAGACCCTTAGGCCTGTCCTGTCAGCTTTTTTATTCAGGGGAAGATGGTGTTGCGAAAAATACTCTGCATCGAGTTCCAGCCAGCCTGCTGATCGATATTCGTTTATCCGTTTGGATCTAACTCGCGAATCCGACCATGCAACCGAAGCCGTCTATCTCCAGTGTGCACTTGGGCCGCTGGAAACCGTGTGCGGAGAGTAGCCGCAAATGCTGTTCTATGGGCAGGCGGCCGGGGCGCGGGTCTTCGGTCTTGTGCAGGAAGTCGGCGTTGAGAAAGATGCCGCGGGGGGCCAGGATCTCGTGCGCGATTTGGTAAATGCGTTCGACTTGGTGGCCGTCGCCCAAATCGTGTAGCGATTGCAGCGAGAAGATGGCGTGCACGGGGCCGGTGATTTGCGCCGGCCAGTTGTCTTCGTTGAGGTCGGCGTGGATCAGTTGGACTCGGTCGCCGAAACAGGCGAGGCGTTGACGGGTGTGGTCGAGCAGTGGTTCGGAGAAGTCGATGCCGGTATAGGTGGCGGGTAGGGCGCTTAGCATTTGTTCGGCGAGTTTGCCGCCACCCGGCGCGAGTTCGACCGCGTGCGGTTCGACCGCGCGCCGGGTGGCGATCTGCTCGACGATGTGTTCGGCGAGTTCGGCGCGTGCGGGCCAGCGGTCGTCAAGGCTTTGCAGCCATTCGTCGACGCCTGCGGGGCTGTGGAAATCGCGGGGCATTAGGTGGCCTGGCTTCGGTAGAGGTTGATCGCTTAATTCTTGGAATTCAGTCTTGTGCAGGGCGCGGCGGGTTGGCCCAGTGTTGCTGAGGGTCGTCGCCTGCAAGTAATACGCCTTTGAGGTGCCAGCCCTGCAGGGCGCGCACTTCGGCGGCGCAGTAGCGCATCGTCAGACCGCAGCGGCGGCGGCCGGAGGTGTTGGCCTTGGAGCCGTGCAGCAGCATATCGGAGTGGATCGAGATCTCGCCGGCTTTTAGCTCGACGTCGATGGGTTCGCCGTATTGCTCGGCGGTGGGCACGGTCTGGAAGAGCACGTTGTTTTCGTCCTCTTCGCTGAGCTTGTAAGTCAGGTGGCCATGGTGGTGCGAGCCGGGGATAAAGCGCATACAGGCATTGTCGACATCGGCGTCGTCGATAGCCAGCCAGACGGTTGCGGTCTTGGACGGCGTCATCGGCCAGTAGGAGGCGTCCTGGTGCCAGGAGACGGTCTTGCGATCGCGCGGCATTTTGCAGAAGAAGTGCGAGCCCCAGCCGACCAGGTGCTCGCCGAGCAGGTCTTTGATATGGGCGGTGATGCGCTCGTTGGCGAGCAGGTCGAAGACCCGGCCATAGGTTAGATGTGCGGAGTTGATCGAATAGGCGTCGCGGCCTTCAGCCAGGACCTTGGCGAGCAGTTGATCGAAATAGGCGCGAATTTCGCCGATCTGCTCGTCGGAGAAGATGCGGATGCCCTTGATATAACCGTCGCGGTTGAAGGTGTCTATTTGCGCGCGGGTAAGCACTTTGGGATCTTTGTTTTCGCAAGGTCGGAAGCGCAGGTCGCGCGGCAGCTCGTCTATCTCGACGTCTTGGTAGCGGGTGATCTTGTCGTCGGCCATAGGGTGTGGGCTCGGTGCTTTCGGTGGTGGGGTTGCGTATTTATTTTTCAAAATCTAATCACCTGACTGACCAATGACAACACGGAGTTATGGCATGCTGAGGGCAACGCAGATCGAACAGTACCGCGAAGATGGTTATTTGATGGTGCAGGGGCATTTCCCCCGCGAGGACATGGACCGCTTATTGGCCGTCGCCCGCGCCGACCAGGCCTTGGCGGCTAATGCCAACGACCGACTCGACGCCGAGGGACGGGTCAGCCGGCTTTCGCTGCGCATGGATCTGCCGGAAAGCGCCTATAGCGCCTATGTACGCCACCGCGATATCGTCGAGCCGATGGAACAGCTAATGGGCGAGGAGGTTTTCCATTATCACCACAAGATGATGCTGAAGGAACCGCGTGTCGGCGGGGCGTGGGAATGGCACCAGGATTACGGTTATTGGTACGCGAATTTTTTGCGCGCCGATATGGCCAGCTGCATGATCGCTGTCGATCGCGCGAGCAAGCAGAATGGATGTTTGCAGGTGCTCAAGGGCTCGCATAAGCTAGGCCGGCTCGAACACGGGCAGACGGGTGACCAGACGGGTGCGGATATGGAGCGGATGGGCGTGGTGCTGGAGCATCTGCAAACCGTGCATTGCGAGATGGAGCCGGGAACGCTGCTCTTCTTCCACAGCAACTTGCTGCATCGATCGGACCCCAACCAGAGCGATGACTCGCGCTGGGCGCTGATCTGCTGTTATAGCGCAGCGTCGAATACAACCTTTAAGCCGGAGGTCAAAGCCGGGCAATACGAGAGATTGGAGCGGTGGAGTGCAGAGAAAGTGGCCGAGGCGGTAGAACGGCACCGCGGGGCGTTGTAGCCCGGTGATGGTAGTCCTTCAATTTGCCCAGATATGAGAACGAGCCCATACTGGAACCGGTCGACTATTTTGCAGATAATATGTGCAATCGTCGTGTTCCTGCAGACCCCCTATAATCCGAAGTTGATAGTCGGTAAAAAGCCCCGCGGCCGTCCGCTCCTATGGTACCACTTTCCATTTTTTGCGGTGCTCGAACGAGTGCAGCAGTCGAACGAGTGCAGCAGTCGGTGTATAGGTAGTATGGTGTTAGCGGTTAAGAATAGAGTGCTCGCAGGGTTCGCCTCAGTAGCTCAGGCCGATACTGCGGACTAGGGTGCGGATAGCCGAGTCGCCGGCGATCTGCAGGTGAAAGAGATAGAGGCCGGGCGGGGTCATAGCGTTGGAGTTATCGCGACCGTCCCAGGACAACTGGTAGTGCCCGGCGACACCCGGTGTGTCGTTCAGCGTGCGCACGAGTTGGCCGTACAGGTCGTAGATGCGGGCCGCGACCGGCCGGGCATCGATGACCTTGAGCACGTCGAAGGAGATTTCGAGCGCGTCGTTGATACCGTCGTTGTTGGGGGTAAAGAGCCCGGCGCCGATATCGAGGTGCGCGAGGAGGTCTTGGTCGACGGGTAAAGTGATTGCGTCGCCGGAGCCATCTATCTCGGGTGCGGCGTCGCCTGGGTCGACTTGCTGGCGCAATGTCTCAATCTCGCTTTCGCGTTCTAGGAAGGCGCGGAAGCGGGTATTGTTTTGGAAGACGGTGGCGGCGAAGTGCAACTCGACGCGCTCGGCGGCGGAGAGGGGTGTTGGCAAGCGCAGGCGTAGTCCGGCGTCGGTCTCGATGACCTCGACAGCGGTCGGCGTGCCGTCGATCTGAAGTTCGCGGAAAGTTAAAGCTACCGAGGCTTCGAGCGCGATAGCTCCAAAACCTTGGCTGTCGCGGGTGAATTCGGGGTGCAGAAAATAGGTGAATTCGGTATGCGCCCCAGGTTTGACCAGCGCCGGGTGCACTTCGCCAAGCGCGGTGTGTGCCAGTGGACGGGAATAGACCAGGGCGAGTTTGTCGAGGGCGAGTTCGGCTTGTGGGTCGCTGGCGAGCATTTCGGCTTCGAGTTGTATATAGCGCCGGGGCGATGGCGAGCGGAAGCGGGTGCCGGACTCGATGTATTCCTCGCTCCAGGGGCTCCAGCCGTCGCCGGGTTGCAGATTGGTTTCGATGGGGCCGCGGAACGAGGCGATCAATTTTTGGTAGCGCTTCTCGGTGACCTCCTTGCCATTTTTGTCGAAGTAGTGGTTTTCTTCGACGACCTGGTCACCGCTGCGACTGCGCAGCAAGAACTGGGAGCCGGGCGGTGTGGTGGCGTCCCATTCGATTTCGGTGATATTCCAGTCCGAACCGAGGTCGATGACCGGCGAGCGCAATACCGCGCGGGCCGGGTGGCCGTCGCCGTAGACTTGGAACTCGCTGACCAGGCCGAGGCCGTCAAGGCGGTTGGTGTTCTGGCCGGACAGACCGCCACCGATGATATTTCCGCCCTGACTGGTCGGGTAAAAAAGCCGCAGATAGCGGGCGGCGACCGGCGCTACTTCGTGGCGGAAATTGCGGAAGCCAAAGAGATTGCGGGGGTCGACTAGGGTCGAGGCCAGTTCCTGCCAGGCCAGGGTGCCATCGGGGGCCAGCGAGCCGTTGGAGTAGAGGACCTGGTAGGCGAGAAAGTTGGCGTAGAAGTGCCTGCGCCGCGGCGGGATGCCCAGCGGCTCGCCGAGAAACCAGACCGAGTCGATCCAGTAGGTGGCGCCGAGATCGACGCGGTAGTCGCCGAAGGTTGCGCTACCCCCCGATGAGCCTTTGGCCAGGGGATTGACGCGCCACATGGTCGAGAGATTGCCGTCGAACATCACGGCGGGTGAACCGGCGATGGCGACGATCGCGGCCTCGACATCAACAGAACCGCCCTTGGCGATTAGGTCGAAGGCGATATTGTCGCCAAAGGCTTTGGCCTCGATTTCCGCCAGCACGGGAGCGCCTTCCATCGCGCGGGTCGCTTCAATGCGGATGACTTGCACTAACTCGTCTTCGAGGTCTATGGTGAGCTCGTGCGCCTCGTTAAAGGCGAAACGCTCGCTGGCGCTATAGAGCAGGGTGCCCTCGACGATGATATTGGCGTTGTTGATAAAGTGCTCGCCTTTGGACATGGAGAGCGTGAAGAAACCGAGCGGTGGCGCGTCCTCGTCAAAACGCAGGCGGATTTGTTGTAGTGGAAAGACCTGTCCGAGGTCGATCTCAATCCACCAGTCTTCCGGCGAGGTGCCTGCCGAAGGGCTCCAGCCGGTAGCCGGATCGCCGTCGAAGGCGCGGTCGGCGGTGGCCAGCGCGGCGCCGGCCCCGCGGATGGTGGCGCCGGCGAGCGGGTTGATATCTTTGCGAATGAGCACCGGCCGCAACGCACCGGCTGGATCGAGGTGCAACGCGCCGGCGGGGTAGGTCCAGGCCTCCCAGATATCGGTGGGGGCGATGGCCAGACGCTCGGCCCGGCTGGTGGCGGGGGCGAAAAAAAGAATGCAGAAAATCAGGGTCAGCAGGTGGAGTGAGGGCATGGGCGTCAGTTGGTTGTTGGTGTGTTGCGATTTAATAGCGATCTTTATAATAATACACTAATAACCGAGCTCAAAGAGCTGCCGTATTTGCCATTTATGAGAGATTTTATTTTGCGGGCCCGCAAGGGACCTTCTTCCCCGGACTTTTCCCTAGACGAGTTGGGCCGGGCCGGGCATATGGAAATCGTCGCCCACTGTATCACCAACGCGTTGTTTTACTCGCTCAATATTCGCACCGGGGTGCGGGTGCATATCGTCTTTGATGGACCGGCGGCCCCACCCAAAACGGTGCGCATCGAAAGCGATAGTCTTGGCTCGTTGGGCGGTTTTGACGAACGCGCGTTGGCCGGGGTGATCAAGCAGGCGCTACAGGCGGGGTTGCACCTTAGCTTGGAGGAGGAGGTGCAGGCGTTGGATGGGGTTTATGTGGCCAAACGCAGTTTCGAGTCGTTGGTGCGCGACTTCAGCGCCCGCGGTGCGTTCTACACGATGCAGAAACGGGGCACGGACATCCGCGATCTCGAGTTTGCGGAGGACGCGGCGGTTGTGTTTTCCGATCATCTGTCGATGCCCAAAAAGGCCGATCGCTTCCTTATCCGACTCGGTGCCGAGCCGTTGAGTGTCGGGCCGAAAATGCTTTTCGCCTCGCAGTGTATTGCCTTAGTGCACAACGAGCTGGATCGGCAAGGGCTGGCCTGAGCCGGCTTGCTGTGGGCGGTGGTCTAATCTATTATTGTCAATGGTCGAGGTTAGCAGTACAGGAGTAATTATGCTACAGGGTTTAACCATCAGCCAATCCGGGTTGCGCTCCGCTGAGGAGCGCCTCCGGTCTACGGCGCACAACACGGCGAACGCCACCACGGAGGAGACGGTGTCTCTGCGCGCTCATGGGCGCGAGGCGCCGGAGGGGGGCGTGCGCACCGAGGTCGAGCTCGGCCAACCGCACCAGCGGGTCGAGGACGCCGTTGAAATGATCGCCGCCGAACAGCACTTTGCCGCTGGCGTGCGCGCCGTGCAGACGCAGGACGAGATGCTGGGCGCGCTGCTGGACATCGAGGGCTGAAGCTCACCAATGCTCAAGAGCAACCGCATTACTCTATTGGTCATTCCCGAAGAGGGCGGCAAGACATTCGAAGTTAAGGTTCCCCGCCTACTGCTGTGGTTTGCCTGTTTGTGCAGTATCGCGTTATGCGGACTTTTGGCGCAGGGTGTTCGTTCCTACTTCGATGTGCGCGCCTTGGACCATACCGTTACACGGCTCGAGCGGGACAAGGCATTGCTCGAAGAAGAAGTGGCGCAGATCGAAGAGCTTGAGGAGGTGCTGATTCGGCTTAAGCGCAGCAACGACCAACTGCGCGTTATCCTGGGCGAGGCGCAAGAGCTCAATGCGGAATCCTCGCAGAGCAGCATCGACGAAATCCCCTATATATCCTCCATTCAGCGGTTGCGTTGGGGCCATGTGCAGACCGTACCTACCGTATGGCCGACGCGCGGGCCGGTGTTGCGGTCCTTTAGCGCCGACGTGCCTTCGGTCTTTATCGGTGCCGTGGCGGGCAGTCTGGTGCGGGCTAGCGCTGCGGGTGAGGTAGTGCGGGCCGGTTATGACGAACGCCTCGGTTTTGTCGTGGTCCTCGATCACGGCAATGGGCTGCGGACCGAATACGGCTATAACACCCGTTTACTCGTCGCTGTCGGCGACTATGTGCTCAAAGGACAGTCGATCTCCCTTTCCGGCGAGGGACGGGAATCCCGGGGGGCAGGTCTGTATTACGCAGTCGAAGAAGATGGGCAGTTTCGCGATCCGATGTTGTACAAGCTGTGGATGTGAGGGCATAGATGGCCAAGAAGGCTAGGGAGAAGGACGCGCATAATAACACGCTGATTGGGGCCGGCACCGTGCTCGACGGCACCTTGGATATCGAATACGATGTTCGTGTCGACGGCACGTTGCGCGGCGAGCGCCTGGCGACCCGGCAGGCCTTGACGGTCGGCTCAGAGGGTGAGGTCCTGGCGGCCAGTATCGAGGTGGCCGAAGCCTTTATCGCCGGGCAGGTGAATGGTTCGCTCAAGGCCAGCGAGCAGGTGTACCTCAAAGCGGGCGCGTGTTTCAAAGGTGTGTTGCGGACGCCTAAATTGGTGATCGAGGAAGGTGCTTCTTTGGTGGAGGCCGAAGTGGTTGGGCAACAAGAGCAACAAGAAGCCGAATAAGGTAGCAAGGCCGTTAGTTCCAGCTTAGGGGCCGTGCTCGTTCAAATTGTTGTATCGAGACGCTCTATAAACTAGCCAAAAAAACCCGGTGGCCTTTCGCGGCTATCGGTTTTTTTATGAGACTTCTCAAGCGCTCGGCAGGGTGAAGATCTCTTTGTGGAAGTCCGGGGCGATGCCGATGTCATTGTCGCGCAACGATATTTTCCAGGCCTCGTTTTCCGGATGCGCTTGCTTATAGTCGAGAAGGTTGTCGACAAGTTCCGCGAGGCGATTGGCCTGGCGGGAGACCCGATCGAAGCAGTTCAGGGTTGAAGCATTGAGCCGATGGGGGCTATTGGGCGAAACCCGCAATAAAAAAGGCCCGCTGCTAATTTAGCAGCGGGCCTTTTGTGCAACTGGGGTTGGGCTTACATCATGCCGCCCATGCCGCCCATGCCGCCGCCGCCGCCGCCGCCGTACATGTCACCACCGGGAGGGCCGCCGGCCGGGGCTGCCTTCTGCGGGAGCTCGGCGATCAGCGCTTCGGTGGTTAGCAACAACGCGGCGATGCTGGCGCCGTTTTGGAGCGCGGTACGCGAGACCTTGGCCGGATCGACGACACCGGCTTTGAGCAGGTCTTCATACTCGTCGGTGCGGGCGTTGTAACCAAAGGCACCCTTGCCGTCGATGACCTTGCGGACGACGATCGCGCCTTCAACACCGCAATTGGCCGTGATCTGGCGAAGCGGCTCTTCGAGTGCGCGACGGATGATATTGACGCCTACGGCCTCGTCGCCTTCAACTTCGAGCTTGTCGATGGTTTTCAAGGTGCGCAGGAAGACCACGCCGCCACCGGCGACGACGCCTTCTTCGACAGCCGCACGGGTCGCGTGTAACGCGTCCTCGACGCGGGCCTTTCTCTCTTTCATTTCGGTCTCGGTCGGAGCACCAACGTTGATGATGGCGACACCGCCGGCCAACTTGGCCAAGCGCTCTTGCAGCTTCTCGCTGTCGTAGTCGGAGGTGGTCTCTTCGATCTGACGGCGGATCTGCGAGACGCGGCCCTGGATGTCAGCGCCCTTGCCCGAGCCCTCGACGATGGTGGTGTTGTCCTTGTCGAGGGTGATACGCTTGGCTTGGCCAAGGTCTTCTATGGTGACGGCTTCGAGCTTGAGGCCGGCCTCTTCGGAGATGACGCGGCCGCCGGTGAGGACGCTGATGTCCTCGAGCATGGCGGTGCGGCGATCGCCAAAGCCGGGGGCTTTGACGGCGGCTACCTTGATTGTGCCGCGGATCTTGTTGACGACCAGGGTCGCCAGCGCTTCGCCTTCAATGTCTTCGGCGATGATCAACAGCGGCTTGCTCAACTGGGCAGTCTTTTCGAGGACCGGGACCAAGTCGCGCATCGAGGAGATCTTCTTATCGTAAATCAGGATGTAGCTGTCCTCGAGCTCGGCTGTCATCGACTCCTGGTCGGTGACGAAGTAGGGCGAGAGATAACCGCGGTCGAACTGCATGCCCTCGACGACGTCGAGGGTGGTATCGGTGCCCTTGGCCTCTTCGACAGTGATCACGCCGTCCTTGCCGACCTTCTCCATCGCGTCGGCGATCAGCTCGCCGATGGCGTTGTCGTTGTTGGCGGAGATGGTGCCGACCTGGGCGATCTCTTCGCGGGTTTTGACTTCCTTGGAGGCCTTGCGGATCTGGTTGACGACGACGTCAACCGCCTGATCAATGCCGCGCTTGAGGTCCATGGGATTGGCGCCGGCCGTAACATTCTTAAGGCCTTCGCGGAAAATGACCTGGGCGAACAAGGTGGCGGTGGTGGTGCCGTCGCCGGCTACATCGCTGGTCTTGGTAGCGACTTCCTTGACCATCTGGGCGCCCATATTCTCGTAGGCGTCCGCGAGCTCGATCTCCTTGGCTACGGTCACGCCGTCCTTGGTGATGGTCGGCGAACCGAAGCTCTTGTCCAACACGACATTGCGACCTTTTGGTCCCAGCGTTACTTTGACGGCGTTGGCCAACTTATCGACGCCTCGCAGGAGCGCATCACGCGCCGCCCTATCGAATTCTAGCTGCTTTGAAGCCATGTAAAATACCTCCTAAGGTATTGTAGGGGTTGAATGTTCTTCAAGTATTCCATATCTGTATGGGCTTTATTCTTAGCACTCTTTTATTTTGAGTGCTAAAAAGAAGAGCTGAACTTTCAAATATAGAAGGTCAACTATACTTGCGCAAGAGGAAATAGGCTTGATATTTAGGATTATGAACGAGATATGTGTTTGTAGGGTTGGCAGGGTAGAATTTGCTCAAGTTTGGGCTTGGCAGGAGGCCTTGCGCGAACTGCGGCGAGAAGGACAAATGCCCGATATACTGTTGCTCGTCGAGCATCCGCCGATCTATACGTGTGGGCGGGCGACACTGCCCGAACACCTCTTGTCGGAAGAGCTGGATGGGCAGCCGATCGATCGCGGCGGCAGTGTCACCTTTCACGGACCGGGCCAATTGGTGGCCTATCCGATTGTCGATTTGCGTCCGCGAGGGCGAGACGTGCATCAGTATTTGCGCGATCTGGAGGCGGTATTGATCGAGACACTGGGTACTTACGGTCTTGAGGGTGAAGCGCGGTCTGGTTTGACGGGCGCTTGGGTCGGTGGGCGCAAGGTGGCGTCTATCGGCATTCATGTGCGGCATTGGATCACCGCGCACGGTTTGGCGCTTAATATATCGACGGATTTACAGTATTTTGCGGCGATCAGGCCGTGTGGCCTGGGCAGCGAGGAAATGGCCACGATGGAAGTGCTGTTGGGGCGCGAATTGGTTTTAGCCGAGGTCGAATCGGTGTTTTTGCGGGCTTTTGCCGATGTTTTTGCGGTTGAGTTGACGGAGATAGATCGCGGTGAGTTGCAGGCTTTTATTGCCCGTCCCGAACAGAGTGTATAGCGAGTTAATAATTAGAAAAGGATTGTATTCCCATGGTTGAGCAGTTGACCCATCTCGATGAAGAGGGCCGCCTGAAAATGGTCGATGTTGGTGACAAGGAGCCGACCGAGCGCGTAGCTCGAGTGCGCGGCGAGATCCATATGGACGCGGTGACGGCCCGACTTATTGCCGATAATAAAATCGCCAAGGGCAATGTATTGGAGGCGGCGCGGCTGGCGGGGATTATGGCGGCCAAGCGTACGGGGGAGTTGATTCCTTTATGCCACCCGCTGAATCTGACGGCCGTCAGCGTTGATTTTACGGTCGGTGAGGATTGCGTTGAGGTGGAAGTCGAAGCCAAGATCAAAGACCGCACCGGTGTGGAGATGGAGGCGATGGTGGCGGCGAGTACGGCGCTGATGACGATTTACGATATGTGTAAGGGCGTTGATCGCGGGATGGTGATTGGTCAATTGCGGCTGATGGAGAAGCGGGGCGGGCGCAGCGGGACGTGGGTGAGGGACGAGGGGTAGGAGCAAAATCGGCATAAAAGAGGGACGGCGTTTTACCGACCCTCTTTTATAGTGCAAACCTTCTTAGCTTTCTACGATGATTTGATCTCAGGAATCGTAGTGTTTTCTCCCAAGGCCCGCTATCGCTCAGTCTC
>DQLG01000334.1 GCA_015660315.1 Candidatus Latescibacterota bacterium | reverse complement strand
GCGGCGACGAAGTAATATCGCAGAGCATGACCTATTGGGGTACTTCTCTGCAGGTTTTTTCGCTGGGCGGTACTGTTGTATTCTCGGAAATCGACCCTAAGACATTGACGATGGACCCGAACGATATTGAGCATCGCATCACCGAGCGGACCAAGGCGATCATCCCGGTCCACTACTGCGCTCATCCCACCGATATGGATCCGATTATGGAGATCGCCGAGAAACACGGACTCAAAGTGATCGAGGATGTATCGCACGCACAGGGTGGCCTTTACAAGGGGCGGCTTTTGGGAACGATTGGTCATATAGGCGCAATGTCGATTATGTCGGGCAAGTCGCTGGCGTGCGGGGAGGGCGGATTTTTGGTGACCGACGACAAGGACCTCTATGAGCGCGCCGCCGCTTTCGGTCATTATTCGCGCACGCAAACCATTGAACACCCCGAATTGTCGCCCTTTGCTGGAATGCCCCTAGGCGGTTATAAATACCGCATGCACCAACTCTCCTCGGCGGTAGGACGGACCCAGATCAAACGCTACAACGAGCGGATGCAGGAGATTCAACGGGCGATGAACCACTTCTGGGATTTACTAGAAGGCGTGCCGGGTATCGTGCCGCACCGCACGCCGGCTGAAGGCGATTCGACGATGGGCGGTTGGTACGCGGGAAAGGGGATCTATGCCCCAGAGCAGTTGGGCGGGTTGCCGGTCGCGCGTTTTTGCGAGGCAGTGACGGCCGAGACCGGGTCTTTTAGGATCATGCCAGGGGCCAATTCCTTGATGCATCTGCACCCGGTGCTTAATGACGCGGATATCTACGGGCACGGAAAACCTACCCGAATCGCGCATTCGGATCGCGATTTGCGACAGCGAGAAGGCAGCTTGCCGGTCACGGAAAGTATGCCCGAACGCATCTACTCGATCCCCTGGTTCAAGCACTATGACGAAAAAATCATCGGGCAATACGCCACGGCTTTCCGCAAGGTCGCCGAGCACGCAGAGGAATTGTTGTAATATGGCTGAGGACGATCCGTTAAAAGTCCGTTTATTTGGTTATGGAGTGCCCTATCGCGTCGAATTAAGCGCAGATGGTGCGGTGGCGCCGATGGAAACGGATGCTGCGCAGGAGGCCGATGCCGTTTATCGTTCATTGCGGTTGTTAAAAGGGCTGGCCGGTAGCCCGCGCTCTGGCGAGGTCAGTGCGCAATGGGCGTATTCAATGCCCTTTGGTCGTTGTGGGGTCGATGCTTTGCCGCGCGAGCATCTGATTGTGCACTTCTGCGCCGAAGCCTATCTGGACGTGCTTGCGGATGCCGGGTTAGAAACCCGACAACTTGCCGAAGGGGAAATCGTCCATATCGAACCGGGTACGGTCGTTCGACTCAGGGCTTTGCCACTGGCAGGCCACCGCGTGCTTGTCGCTTTTCAGACCGAAGACCGCACACCGCTGTCGGGCAATGCCGGCCCTTTTACTTTGGACGGGGAAGTGCCGGAGGATTGGCGCGAGCGGTTGGTGAAATGCCACGCCGCTTTTGACGAAGCGGCCGAACAGGCGAAGAAGGGTTGGCACCGACCGCTATTGCAGCGCTTTTTGGAAACGATGGCCGATACTGTCGCTAACGATCCAGAGATCGAGAAAATTCAAGATACGGCACGGGCTGCCGGGTCCTATGATGTAGTAGAGGAGCAGGTCCTTTTCGATCGCCAGCGCTCACTGATTAACGAGGCCGCGCTCGAGCGGATAAAGGCCCAAGACGAAGCCGTTTTTCGTTTTCCCGGCATGTTCGGTGGAGTAGCGCCGCTTTTTAATTTAATCAACTGAGGGTATAAGCGATGGCAAAGAAAAAAATCCGAATCGGTCTAATCGGTTGTGGCGGCAATATGCGCAACGCCCATATCCCCAGATTGCAAGCCGATGGGGGCGTCGAGCTTGTCGCGGTGGCTGATACTGCTGAGGAACCGGCCCGCCTATTGATGGAAAAGTGGGGAAAAGAAACGGAGTATTACCCCGATTATCGCCGGATGATCCGCAGCGAAACACTGGATGCGGTGGTGGTTTCTTCACCGCATTCGACGCATTATGCGCAAGTCCGCTACGCGCTTGAACGAGGTCTGCACGTGTTGGTCGAGAAACCCTTGACCATTGGTTCTCGCCAAGCCCGTGCGTTGGTCGATCTGGCGAAAAAGAAAAAACAGCTGCTGGTCGTCAGTTATCAGCGCAATTTCTATCCGCCGCACGTCTATGCGCGCGAGTTGGTGCAACAGGGCGGGTTGGGCAAGATTACCGGGCTGGTCGCCTATGTGACGCAGCGCTGGGGTGGCGGTAAAGGCTGGCGGATGGTGCCGGAGTTATCGGGCGGCGGAATGTTTATGGATACCGGCAGCCATTTGGTATCGTCAGTATTGTGGATCACCGGTCTCGAGCCGGTCGAGGTTTCGGCCTTCATGGACAGGCGCGGCAAAAAAGTCGATATCGACACGGTGGTCAACGCGCGTTTTCGCAATGGCGCTCTCGGTTCGATGAATTTCATCGGCAGCGCCAGTCGCCACGACGAGCGTCTTGCCATACATGGCGACAAGGCAACCCTGGTATTTCATCTGCATCAGTGGCAGATCCGCGAGGTATTGTTGGACGGCGAGCCGTTGGTGGTGCCAAAGCGTATCACTGAAGATTCACCGGACGCGGCTTTGCTGCGGTGGATTCGCAACGGGGGCAAGGGCTATGAGCGGGCAGAGTTCGCGGTGCAGGTGGCGAAGTTTACCGAGGCAGCCTATCGCTCGGTGGAGCGCGGCAAATCGGTGCAGGTGAGTCAGTAGCGAAGAAATAGATCGCCGCCCTCTCTTTGGCAGACGTCAGTCTCCTCGTTTGGCTTGAGAGGGATGTGTGTCGTTTTCTCCTGATGGTCGATTTTTGTGCTTGGCTAATGGCATAGAATATGACTGATTTGCTTTTGCGCACTCACGAGTCAGGCTGATTGCTTTGTCAGGCTGCTATGGGGTGGATTGTGGCTCGCGCTATCTCTCTTGTGGTTAAAGTGAAATCTGACCTATGCCCTTCCTCCGCTTTATTCGTCATTTACGCCTTCCCTTCCAGTTTGTGCTCGCCCCGGTATTTTTGCTGGGTTATGCACCTCGCAGGCGCACCGCTAAATCTGCCGATTCTATGGTCGTTCTTGTTCGTTCACGTTGCTTTATATGGGGGAGCCACGACGTATAGGCGTATAACAGTTAGTGAGCGTGTGGTGGTGGGTTTGGCGGGAGGAATTCAAGGCGAGGATTCGCGTAGGACAATGGTTGGCACGAGTGTTTTTGCGGCCGCAGTGGCCGCAGTTGGTGCTCAATTCGTTTACTGCATGGCCCTGGTTAGGGCAGGCGGCTTTGCGGTGGAGTCGCGGTAGAAAGGATATATAGCATGATAGCGTATGAGATGTTAGTCGCAGCGTTGGATCGCCAGGTAGAAGGCGTGCTCCATCGCCAGGTCGTCGATGAAGGGCACGACTACCGAGGTGGTTTTATCGACGCGGATCGACTCGTTGGATCCAATAGCATTAGTTCGGTCGCGCCCCTGGGATATGCCTATTTGCTCGCTGAGTCGCGGTATTATCGCAGCGCGGAGTTGTTGCAACGGATTTTGCTGGCGACAGAATTTGTCCGGCGGCACCGCCAGCCCTCGGGCTGCTTTGACCTGCTGAGCACCAACTTTGATTCGGCACCGGATGCCGGTTTTTGTCTGCAGGCGCTAGCGCCAGTCGTTTTCGCTGCCCGCAAACAAGCCGCAGACGACGAGGGGGCAGCGCAGATCGCCGAGGCTTTAGGCGAAGTGGTACGGGCGGCTGTTCCCGGTATGATCACGGGCGGTTTCCATACGCCGAACCACCGTTGGGTGATGGTCGCGGCGATGGCCGAGGCGCAGGTGCTTTTCCCGGAGTTGTCTGTTGGCGAGACCATCGAGGTGTATTTAAACGAGGGCATCGATATCAACGCCGATGGCGAGTATATTGAACGCAGCACCGGAGTGTACAATGCCATCGTCAACCGTTCGTTGATCCGTGCCGCCGCCGCGTTAGAGCGCCCTGAGTTGCTCGATCCGGTCAGGCGCAATCTCGACATATCTTTTCACCTGCTGCACGCCGACGCGACCGTGGTCACCAGTATTTCCAAACGACAGGACCGGGGAACTAGAGTGGTGCCGACGGGTTTGGCCGACGGCTATCACGCCTTGGCGCATATCGACGGCAATGGTTTTTATGCGGCGATGGCGGATTATCTCGCGGACAAAGGTGGTAGCGGTCTGGTGTGTCTGCCCAATTATGTAATGAATCCAGCATGGCGAGAAAGCACCGTAGAGCGCGAAGCGCTGCCAGAAAGCTATGCTCGGGTCTATCCGACGTCCGGTCTGTGGCGGGTGCGGCGAGATGTTGTGAGCGCGACGGCGGCGGCTGGGCTGACGACGCCCTTTAGCTTAGTATGCGGCCAGGCCGAGTTGGTGGCGGTGAAGTTGGCGTCGAGCTATTTCGCCACCGGCCAGTTTATCGGCGAGGATTTTTCCGCGGTCGAAAAGGGCGTACGAATGCTGCACAAGGGTCGCAATAGCATCTACCCGGAAAAGCAATATATGGGGGGGATCTATTGGTTGCCGATCGATGAAAAGGTTGACGCGGAAAACTGGCGCGAGGTGCGCGGGCGCAGGGACACCTATGAACTGCCGCCTTTACAGGTCGAATTGACGATTGAAGAGGTGCCCGGCGGTTTTGATTTGCACGTGCAAACTTCAGGTGGCCTCGACGGGGTGCCTTTTCAGATCGAATGTAATTTTGCAGCGGGCGGAATTTTGCAGACCGATAGTGCTTTATTGGAAGGCAACGCGGGCCAGGTGGTATTCCTCAAGTCGGGCCATGGAGTATATCGGGTGGGCAACGACGCGATACAGGTGGGGCCAGGGGATATGCGGCACACGATGTGGCGGATGCGCAATAGCGAGGTCGATGAGACCGGCGTGCGCGTGCTTATCGCGTTGGTCGCGCCACTGAAGCGGACGCTGGAGATTCGCTGTGGGCGGTGGTCGGATGCAGAAGGGCGGTTGTTGGCTTTTTAGGGGGTGAGGGCAGGCGCATCTCCGACCCGTGATGGGAGATGCGCCTGCCTTCACCCGAGGTGCAACTCATCGGCCTCGCCAAAACGCCAGACGGGTACAGGGCCCGGTATCAAGTTTTTGCCATCCGATAGCCCCTCTTCGCGTCCGGCCAACTCTTCGACCATTCGCTGCCTCCACCGCGCCAACTCTTCGCTTTCGACCTCCGCCAAATCGCGGCACTCCTGCGGGTCGGCGAGCAGGTCAAAAAGCTGTTCTTCGCCCGTAATGGGATTCCAAATGTATTTCCAACGCTGGTCGGTGAGAAACTGATTGGCGTTTTCTGGATGATAACAGGGCGAATGTTCACCGTGGTAGTAGGAGCGCCAATCGGCCTGGCGGTCTTTGAGCAGGGACAAGACGCTCTGGCCTTCGACGGTTTCCGGCACGGGGGCACCCGCGGCCTCTAAGAAGGTCGGCATGATATCTTCCCAGCCGACGATTTGATCTATTTCGACATTGCGGTCGATGTGCATCGTCTTGGGTGCCTTGAGTACGAAGGGCACACGGGCGGAGGCCTCGTAGGCGTAGGTCTTGCGCCAGAGGTGGTGGTCGCCGAGCATTTCGCCGTGGTCGGAAGTAAAAAGCACTAGGGTGTCGTCGTGCAGGCCGCCGCGGTGCATGTTTTCGAGTAGCCGGCCGATTTGCGCGTCCAAGAACGATAGATAGGCGAAGTAGGCGGCGCGTGCGCGGTGCACGATATGGGGGGCAAGCTCGCCGCGCCAGGCGCTGGTGTCTAAGGGATATTCGGCTTCGCTTGCGTGGTGTGCGGCCCAGTCGCCGATCTCGGGGGTGGGCAAGTCGCGGTCGATGTATTGATCGTAATAGACCTGGGGCGGGCACCAGGGTGGGTGCGGGCCATTGAAGGACAGGCAGAGGAAGAAGGGTCGGGTTGGGTCGCGTTTGTCGATAAAGTCCAGCGCGCGGCTAACAAAGAAGGTCTCTTCGAGCTGGTGCTCGGGCAAGTGGTTGGGGCGGCCGATCCAGGAGTTAGCCGGCACGCCATGCGCGAATTTCTCTACTTCGACTCCCGGTTGCCGGCTAAGCCATTCTTCGTAGTCTTCAGAGACCGTCAGTTGCTCGAAGCCGAGGTGCAGGCGCGGCGGGTGGAAATGGGGTTTGCCGATATTGGCGGTCTGATAGCCCGCGTTGCGCAACTCGCCTGCGAGCGTATGCGGATAATCCCAGGCTTTGCCGTCTTGGTAACCGACCATGCCCTGGGAATAAGGCGTCATGCCCGTCATCAGCGAGCGGCGGGCGGGGATGCACGAGGGGCAGGGGGTATAGCCGCGGGTAAAGGTAGTACCCTGCCTAGAGAGTGAGTCGATATGCGGCGTTTCGGCTACCGGGTGCCCGAGTCTGCCAAGGCAATCGCCGCGCCAGTGGTCGGTGAGAATCAGCAGGATGTGCGGCGCGTTAGTGTCGTTTGTTTGGCGCATCAGCTTAGACCGCGTAGGAGACTGAGCCGTCCGAGCGCAAGGGCGTCGAGGCACTGTTGATTGGGACAAAGGGCGTCTTGTCGATAAGCGCCTCGTCGAGTTCGACGCCGAGGCCCGGAGCTTGGGGTATTGGGATGTAGCCGCCCTCGCGTTTGAAGGCACATTTATAAACCGCGTTGTGTGCAGCCTCGTCGTTTTTGGTGTATTCCTGGGTGATAAAATTGGGAATCGAAGCGTCGAGGTGTAGCGAGGCGGCGGTGATCAGTGGGCCTAAGAAATTGTGGGTAACCACGGCGCAATGATGCGATTCGCCTATGGCGGCAATTTTCTTGCAATGCGAAATGCCGCCTG
>DQLG01000605.1 GCA_015660315.1 Candidatus Latescibacterota bacterium | reverse complement strand
TTTCGCCAGAGACCGATCTCCGAAATTGAACTCCAATAAAGCCAGCGCATAACGCCCCTGAAAATGCCTAGGCCGCTGATCAACAACATCTCGATATGCTGCGATAGCATCTGGATACTTGCCTAATTCAAGTAGCACTGCCCCACGATTTAGACGGGCTTCAAAATAACGTGGGTATAGATTAAGAGCCTGATCATACTCTTTTAAGGCCGGCCTGAGCTTGCTTTCTCGATGTAGGGCTAACGCAAGGCCATAATGACTGCGTGCGCTGAGCGGATGCACTTCAACAGCACTGGTAAATAGGCTTAACTCACTACGCCAATCTTCCCCACGGCCCCACAAGATACTTACCGCAATACAGATCCAACTTGCAATAAAGAAAATCTGTATCCTTGCTGGCAACCGATTTAGCAGCCGCCCTAAAGCCATAGAGAACCCCAGTGCCGGAATATAGAGTAAGCGCTCGGCAAAAATAGTACCGGTAACTACAAACATATTACTAACGAGCAGTATTCCACCCGCGCTCAAAGTGGTCCATATTGCATATGCCGGTCTTTTAATCATGAGAACAACAGCCCATCCCCCCAGCGAGACCACCAATAGCATTGGCACCCATACATCGGGCATAGTGAACTCAGCGAACAAGGGGATCTGCCGGGGGGAATAATCAACAACTAGGGGGTAAGGAAATATTAATTTCAATAGCGATCTAACAAAAAGAGGGAAGGCATTAGCCAGGCGCGAATCCACGGATTCGTAGGCAAGGGGGTTATCCAAATAGCCAATACTCTCAGGCTGAAAAACTCCAATCGCCAACCACTTAACTGCGAGAGCAGCGACAGTCGCTAAAATCGCAATCCCACCGATATTATCTAATTTGGAATTCAGAAAAATACGCCAAACAACGATACCGCCGGCAAAAACTACGCCATTTTCCTTGGCCAAAATAGCACACAAAAGTGCTACGAAAATCCCCAAACGCCATCGTAACCCTGGCCCGGAGTCTTGTAATTGGCGGACACAGCATATGATAGCAGCTAAGCCACAACAACATGCCAATAATTCAGCGCGACCGACGACGCTGAATACGGCTTCACTTGGCCCGGGATGAAGGCTATAAATTAAGGCGACGACCAAGCCCGTTTTCCCCTGCTCGGTCCTTCGACCGATATAGAGCAACATTATCCCGATACTGGAATGCAGTATCAAGTTTACAAGGTGATATCCCCATACCCGATCTTGGCACACCCACCAATTTAATGCCAGACTCGCCGTAGTTATCGGTCGATACAATCCGTCCCCTTTGTCCCCCCAATAACTCTGAGACAATATCCCCCGCCAATCTCCACTGTGCACTCTTGGATCTTGCAGGATAAGCCCTATGTCGTCATAGGTGAATTCATTATTTAAGCTGAATCCATACGCCACGTATACCACAAGTAATACGAGTAAATAACCTGGGATCCCAGCCATCGATTTTGACATTTTTTTACCTTAAACCGCTCTTCGAAACGATTCTACCCATATTGACATCTAAGATTTGACGAGGAACCCTCAACTATATAGGGTATCTTAGGCAATCCTGTCAGCTTGACTAAGATACCCTATATCTTCATATTTCAAGAACTTATGTACTCGCCTACCAGACAACAACGTTCTCAGTTATTTCCCTGGTTATTGCACGTATCGCTGGGGGTTCTCTCGGCAAGCAATTTCCTTGGCTGTGCAGCCAAATTGCAGTCAGTAATGATAGGTTCTTTAATTGAAGATGTCGCCAGGGCGGCGGCGGAGCATAATGATCCGCAACTGGTAGTATCCGGCTTACCGACCTTCCTACTGCTCTTAGATGGTCTTCTCGAGGCTAACCCTGATGATCATAAACTTCTCATCAAGGCAACAGAAGCTTATACCTCATACGCCACCTTAATAGAATATAGAGACCCCCAACGAGCTGGCGGTCTCTATTTGCACGCAAGAAATTATGGCCTAAAGGCACTGTCCCAGCGCATTCACGAACCCGAACGTTTACAAGCTCCCTTTTCAGAGTTTTCTCAGATTTTTACACAAGTAAAACCCGAGGACCTACCTGCCGTTTTTTGGACAGCGACTAGTTGGGCAGGATGGATTTTCGCCAATACTGAATCTATGGCCGCACTTGCTGAATTGCCCAAGGTCATTAGAATGATGCAGTGGGTTTTGCAGCAGGACGAGACCTTCCAGCACGGGAGCCCACACGTTTTCCTGGGAGTTTGCCACGCCGCCCTCCCACAGATGCTCGGCGGCAACCCAATGAAAGCAGCCGAACACTTCGACCGGGCCCTCGCGATCAGCCAGGGCCAGATGTTAATGATCTATGTACTCAAAGCCAAATTCTATGCCCGACAGATATTTGATCGAGAGCTTTACGAATCATTGTTAAATCATACTTTGACAAGTCCCGTTAACGGAGTAGCCGGACTCACTCTGCAAAATATAAATGCCCAACAACAAGCGCGAATCCTACTGAGCCAAGCAGATGACTTTTTTTAATTTCTACATCATTTTAGTCACCCTACTATTCATCGCTGTCCCCGCCAGATCGCAACCCGACCACCTACTCAAGATCGCAACGTTGGCGCCAGAAGGAAGCAACTGGGTAAAAACGGTGCGCGCGATCGATATCGCCGTTCGCGATGCAACAGAAGGCAGGGTCGGTTTTAAGATATACCCAGGCGGCGTACAAGGTGACGAGAAGGTCGTATTGCGCAAAATACGCATCGGGCAACTGCACGGAGGCGGCTTTGCGGGGTTGGGTATCAGCCGGATTTTCCCCGACATTCTAGCATTAGAAATGCCATTCCTCTTTAACAATTATGCCGAAGTCGATTATGTGCTCGATCAGATGGATGAATTTTATCAAAACGGATACCAAGAAAGCGGCTATGAGTTTTTAGGGTGGGCCGACATAGGCTTTGTCCACATACTCTCAAAACAGCCAGTTAAGTCCGTTGGGGACATCCGCTCATTGAAAGTATGGCAGTTAGCCGACGAGCCGATTACAGAGGTCCTCTTTCGGTTGGCCAAGGTACAATCAGTCCCGTTGAGCATTCCCGATGTTTTGCTCGGTCTGCAAACGAGCCTTATAGATGTGGTGTATACTTCCCCATCTGCTGCGATCGTTCTGCAATGGTTTACCCGCGTGAAACATGTGACCGATTTACCTATTAATTATACTCTTGGCGCACTGCTCATTCAAAAGAAGCCTTTCGATAAAATACCATCCGCAGACCAAGATCACTTACGGAGAATTGCCAAAGAACATATGGCTCAATTGGGACACCAAAGCCGAAAAGAAAATCAAGAAGCGATGGAGGTTTTACAGGCCAACGGCCTATCGATTGTGCATTCTGGGCCAAGCGAAATTGATACATTCAGAAAACTAGTCCGTTCTGCCGAGACCGAATTGGTGGGTACAGCTTTTTCGAATGACGCTCATAGGCAGATCCAACACCACCTAGCCCAATTCCGCAAAACCCCTTCCCCTCCTTGAACCGCTCTCACGTTATACATCGCATTGAGGAAATATTCCTCGTTATTTTAGTTATTGCCCTGTTATTACTAACTTGCGGGCAAATTATCTTGCGCAATCTGTTCTCAACCACCTTCTTGGGGACCGAGAATCTCGTGCGCCATCTTGTCTTGTGGATCGGCCTCTTCGGTGCATTATTATCAACCCGCCTGGACAAGCATATTCGCATCGATGCCCTATTGCGCTTAATGCCCATTCGGGTACGGGCCCTTGTCCTTGCTTGCGCTGACATCCTGACCGCGATGATATGCGGATTATTATCATTTATCGCTTGGCGCTTCGTAAGCGATGAGCGAGAATATGGAGGCACGGCATTTTTCGATGTGCCTGCCTGGCTTGCCCAGCTTTGCTTTCCA
>DQLG01000064.1 GCA_015660315.1 Candidatus Latescibacterota bacterium | reverse complement strand
TCGCCGACGAACAGGATTTCTTTATCGCCGACGAGGTGATCGAGCAGATTCTCTTAATGGACAAGGATATCGGCCCGCTCGATATCGTCATCGGCAAGGGTGTGCACATCGGCCCCGAGGTGTTACTCAACCGCCGGGTTAACATCGGCGACCGCAGCCACCTGAACGGCCATGTAGTGCTCGGCGAAGACGTGCATATCGGCGTCGGCGTCGAGTTGAGTACCTACCAAGGGCAAAACCTGGTCTTGGGCGACGGGGTCGAAATTCTCAGTCGCAATATCGTCAAGGGCAACCTGCGCATCGGCGCAAAAAGCCGGATTGAGTCCGGCGTGATTATGACCGGCAGCGACGAACACCCGATGCGCGTGGGCGAGCGGGTGACGGTCAAGGGCATCAGTTATCTCTACGGCTGCCAAATCGATGACGACCTGCTGATCGAACACTCGGTAATCAAGTGCAAACAGGTAGAGCGGGTCAGACGGCGTGACGGCACCATACAATCCGTACGCTACGTCCTGCCGCAGCCCGAGGGCCTCGACTCGATCTCAGAGTTATAACGCGCTCCCACCGATCAGAATCACTAGACAGAAAAAAGGCCCCGGATTTAACCGGGGCCTTTTTTCTGTCTGGTCTATTTGCGATGTGCAATTTCAATAATCGCGCTTGGCACCCAACTGTTCAAGCAGTGCTTTTTCGATCTTGCAGACCATCGTATAGGCCGGGTCGAAGACATTGCCCATATCGTATTCGACGCACTGTCCCAAAAGCGAATGGGCGGTCTGCGCAGACAACCCGTAGTCCTCTTCAAGCCAACGCACCAACTCACTCGTCGCATGCTCGACACACTGGTCCAGCGGCCGGGCATTGCCGGCGACGAGAATATGCGTCTCGTTTTCCGCCCTGGGCCAACCGATCCGTTTGTCCTTGATTAGATCGACGCTAAAGGTCACGTCAAAAGAAATATCCACACCGGTGCCGACGATTTCGCCGTCGCCCTGGATCGCATGGCCGTCCCCGAGAAAAAAAAGCGCGCCAGGCGCCTCGACCGGCAGATAGACGGTTACTCCTTCGACAAAGCCGCGATAATCCATATTACCTCCATAAGTCGAGGAAGTCGCCGTTGATATCGCCTGGCCGCGCGGCGGCGCAACTCCAAAGCAGCCGACCATCGGGCAAAGTGGCAATTGCAAGCCGGGCAAGGTATCCGGCTGCCCGGTCGTACCCGCCTTAAGATCGACAGGCCATCGCAGCGGTTCATCATCTGGCTGGAAACCCGCTTCAAAACCCGGATCTAACACATTCGACGCGATCCGCTTTCCCGTCCAACCCCAATCGCGATTGGGATAGAGTTTGTCGAAACGAACTACGAAGGTATCGCCTGCTTCCGCGCCCTTCACGTAGAACGGACCCGTCATCGGGTTACCGCGCTCGGTAACCTTTTCGCCGCGCCGGTCCTGGCCACGAGCGTCGACGGTGTTCGTCGCGACCGAATCACCAGGCGCGATATAGAGCACTGGCTCGTGCCAACCGATGCTAGTATGGTAGTGGTCTGGAGTAAATTCGTGGTGTGCCATAGTACCTCCTAAAAAATGTTAAAAACCTTGGGACCGCCGCCATCGCCACGAATACAGCCATTGATCAGGTCATTTGGCGTGTCAACAAAAAGCTTGTCGGTGCGGCCGATGGTGAACAGGCATTTGCGCCCCGTCTGCGATTCCTCGGTACTGTCCTCGTCCTTCTCATTTTTAACCGCCGCGTGCACCCGACTCGGTTTATATTCGCGCATCTCAAAAATATCGACGTGTTTTCCGTCCTCAAAATTCTCAATGAAGGCAACTTCGCCGTTACCGCGAAGCTGGGCATAATATTCCTTCAAATTGATATTGCCCGTGACCTTGTCGAGGCCGACTACCGCCAAAGCCATTGCGGATTTCCCCGGTTGCCGCCTCATCTCCGGTGTGAATACGGCCGTAGCGACTAGCACTTCGCGCAGGATCTCTTTGATGCGAACTGCGACCTCCTCGGGTTGATGCACCGCTTCCATCACTCCCCAAGCCTCGGTCGTGACATAGCGATAAGCCTCGTCGAATACATCGCCCATATCGCTGGCAGCCAATAATTTATCGGGCACCGCTCCCATCGAATCACCCCCATCCTCTACATCCTCGAACTCAATCGGCTGCCCGCCGCAAACGGCCTTAAATTCAGCGACGGACTTGCTATGACCGCCGTCACACAACTCCGTGACATAGTCGCGGACCGTGTGCAGAAGCTTCTCGACGAACTGCTCCGCGCGGAATATCGCCAGCAATACATCGGTATCGGCGTCGGCCTTCTGCCGGGCGCCGCCGCGTATCTCGGGATCGGCAAAATCAGTGAGGGGCCGCAAGGCCTCTTCGTAATAGAGCGTCACCGTCTCGCAAGTATAGCTTTCGGGGTGTCCGGTTGAGAAGTTAAAGTTGGTCTTCAGCGCTTCGAGCCGCACCAAAGCCGCCGCCGCATGATCGAGGATGCGCTTGAGCGGGGCCAACTGACGGCTGTCCGACTCAAATTGCCGATCGTTGTTGAGGCTATTGATAAACGTGCGGATCTCGACTAAGAAGTTTCGGTCCTTCTGCACCGGAGGCTCCTTCACGCTGAGCAAGTCCTTTATCTTTAGATAACGAGCGATCTGCTTAACATTGTTATACGCTTTATCTGCGCCCGTGCCGG
>DQLG01000240.1 GCA_015660315.1 Candidatus Latescibacterota bacterium | reverse complement strand
CTGGGTTTCGCTGGCCAGCTCTCTGGTGATAAAGTCGCGTCCGGGCACTAGGTAGACCGGCTCGATCTGCTCGAAGGGGATGGCCATAACATCCGCGAAAAAACCCGATTGGCGCGAGGGGTCGATATCTATCTTGTCGATCGGAGGCTTGTCGATTGGTGGAATTTCCTGCTCGGCATCTAGGCGATAACCGGCGACATAGGCCCCTTTGAAGTATTTCTTGGCGACTTTGACGATGTCCTTCTTTTTTAGTTTGGCCATCCGCTCGAGGGTGCGTACGGCGGCGTCCCAATCCTCGAAGCCCAAATAGGCATCGCGCATCATGCCGACCCGAGGGCCATTCCCTTCAAGTCGTTGTTTTTCGTTCTTTTTGAAATCGTTGACGATTGCTGGAATGATCCAATCGTCAAATTTTCCAGCCTTGATGAACTCGATCTGCTCCAAGAGCAAGGCCTCGACTTCTGCGAGCGTCTGTCCTTCTTTGGGCACACCCCACAGGTATTGCGCGCCGTAGTCGTTGAAGAGATAGGGGTAGGAGCCGGCTTCGCGCACCTTTTGCTGCTGGCTGAGATTGAGATTGATCAGGCCGGCGGTGGAGTTGTCGAGGATCATGTCGAGGATTTGCAGCGCTTCGGCGTCCTTGTGTGAGCGCTTGGCGGTGCGAAAGGCCAAAAGCGCGTATTGTTCACCAGAATAATTGGCGGTGACCCGTTCGACACCTTTGATCTTGGGCTCTTTATATTTGGGTAATTTGGGCAGTTCCTTGTATTCCCAGATGGAGAATTCGCGGTCGATGAGTTTTATGGTTTTTTCGATATCGATATCGCCGGATATCAGGATCGCCATGTTATTGGGCACGTAGTATGTGTTGTAAAAGGCGTACATGCGTTCGAGCGAAGGGTTTTTCAGGTGCTCGACGGTGCCAATCGTCTGGATGCGATAGGGGTGCACTTTATAGAACTGATCCTGCACCGCCTTGCGGATAACTCGTCCCTTGTTGTCCATCGAGCGGTTTTTCTCTTCGTAGACGGTTTCCAATTCGGTTTGAAAAAGCCGGAAAACGGGTTTGTGGAAACGATCGGCTTCAACTTTGGCCCATTGCTCGATCCGGTTGGCCGGCAGGTCGACCTTGTAGACGGTCTCCTCGACCCAGGTATGGGCGTTGAGTGAGCGTTCGCCCATCGCGGTGTAGACCCGATCGAGTTCGTTGGGGATGGCGTAGGCGGCAGCTAGCTGGTTTTCAGCGTTGATTTGCGCATAGATCTCGGCCCTTTTGTCGGGATCGGTCTCGCTGAAGTGCTGTTCGTAGAGCGCTTCGATGCGGTCTAGGTGGACTTTCTCTTTGGCGAAATCCAAGGTGCCGAGATTCTGCGAGCCTTTAAAGAGCATATGCTCCAGATAGTGGGCGATGCCGGTGGCGTCTTGGGGATCGTGTTTGGAGCCGGCGCGCACGGCAATCTCGGCGTAAAAACGAGGCTCTTCGTGGTTTTGTGTTAGATAGACGGTAAGGCTGTTGTCCAATTCGTAGATATGGACCTGCATCGGGTCTTTGGCATCGGGTGCGTGAACCAGCTTGGGCTCGGCGAAGACGACTTGAGCTAAGAGCAAAAACAACAAGGTAGAGCGCAGCGTCATAATGTATCCTCTTGTCAGAATTGTATATTGTATAATTTGCATATTTTTATTGGAGATACCAAATATTGTCAACTATGGCAAGTTTGTGATCATGGTAAAAAAAGTGCAAGGTCTGCAAAGTATGCCGATAAATTAAGTACATAGCGACTCAAGGATCTATCATTGCCAGGGATGGCACCGGTGACAAGGAGGTTGCCAATGAGCCAGCGAATCGAGCATGGATGGGTGCAGGTTAACGAAAACCCATCCAAAAGGCAACGGCGACCCCGTCGCCGGCCCTCTAGGCCCCAAAGCCAGGAGAGTGAAAACGGTAGGGCGCTGAAATCGTCAATTTTCAAGGCCACTATCGATCTAATGGCCTAAGCGCAAAAAACTCGCAGCCTATTGCTGCGGGTTTTTGTGTGTACGGTCCCGGTTGGCACGTTTCTTCCTCTATTATCTAAAGCAAGTAAAATAGGGTCTATTTTTGTGCCGAAAAGGGTACGGGAGCGTGTGAAATGGGATCATGTGTTGGATTGCTACACAACGCAGGCAGGGTGTTGCTAGATTTTGCTTATCCACCGTATTGTGTGGTTTGTAAAGCGGATATAGAAGCCGTGGCCATATTGTGTGCTAGGTGCTGGTTGGCGATCGAGAAAGCCAAAAGTGAACATGAACATTCAACGTCTGACGATTTGTTGTGTAAAAGTCATATATTTAAAGAAAATATAATCTTAGGAGATTTTTCGGGCATACTGCAAGAAGCGATCTATGCGCTTAAATTTCACAATCAACCGCGATTGGGACATGAGTTGGGCAGACGTATGGCCCTGTGGCGAGCAGAACATCTGGCGTCGATTGACTATTTACTGCCCGTGCCTTTGCATCCGGCAAGGCTGCGCGAGCGGGGATATAACCAAAGTTTGCAAATTGCCAGCGGATTGGCGGCAGCACTCGGAGTGCCGATATGCAATGGGTTATTGCACCGTCGCAAGAATACCCGTCAACAGGCCCTCTTATCGGCCGAAGAGCGCGGTGACAATCTGCGCGGTGCATTTTCTCAAGTTGGCCAATTGCCAGTCGGGGCGCGAGTCGGGCTGGTTGACGATGTGTTGACGACCGGAGCTACCTTGCAGGCTTGTGCTCAGGCTTTGCAGACCGATCGTCTCTCGAGCATAGTTTTAGCTCGGGCCAAGGGGGCAAGTTAGTGCGGTGTCTCTTGACCTAATTTTAACCGGGGCTTATATTTACAGATTTTCGCAAAAGTCCTACTTTGGGCTAATGTCTCACCAGCAGCAGAATGAAGGAGTTTACGACGATGGCCGAGAAAACGGTCGGTATATTGACCGGAGGCGGGGACTGTCCGGGGCTTAATGCGGTGATCCGCGCTGCGGTTCGTCGGGGTATTACTACCCACGGATACCGTTTTAAGGGGATTCTGAAGGGCTGGAAAGGCATGATGGAGTGCGACTGGGAGCCTTTGGGTTTAGAAGAGATCTCCGGTATCCTTCCCAAGGGCGGGACCATCCTCGGCACATCGCGTACCAATCCCTTCAAAGAAGAAGACGGTGGTGAGATTGTCGCCGACAATATGAAGCGGATGAAGCTGGATGCCCTGATCGCTATTGGCGGTGAGGATACACTTGGTGTGGCGAACAAACTTACGGCGATGGAGGTACCGACCGTTGGCGTACCCAAGACGATCGACAACGATTTGAGCGGCACGGACTATACTTTCGGTTTTGATACAGCGGTCAATATCGTTACTGAGGCGATTGACCGAATTCACACCACGGCTGAATCCCATAATCGCGTAATGGTCATCGAGGTGATGGGGCGCCATAGCGGTTGGATCGCGTTGCATGCGGGGTTGGCTGGCGGGGCGGATATGATTCTAATCCCCGAGCAGAAATACACCGTTGAAGAAGTTGTCGGTACGATTCGCAAGCGTCATGCGCGTGGCAAGGATTTTTCGATTGTAGTAGTCGCTGAAGGGGCGCAGTTGCTTTCGGATAAAGGATCCGACGACGAATATGTGATCTCCGAGGGCGGCCTGGACGATTTTGGCCATGTCAAATTGGGCGGTATCGGTCAGTTGGTCGCCGATACAGTTGAAAAGGGCACAGGCTTTGAGACGCGGGTAACGGTGTTGGGGCATTTGCAGCGCGGGGGCACGCCTACGGCTTTTGACCGGGTATTGGGCACTCGTTTCGGCATTGCCGCTATCGATCTGGTCCAAGCCGGCGATTATGGCAAGATGGTGAGCTTGCAGGGCAATGCAATCGTCGCTATTCCACTTTCAGTTGCAGTCGAAGAACTGAAGGTCGTGGATCAGGAATTCTACGATTTGGCCAAGGTCTTTTTCGGTTAACCATATGAGCAAATTGACTATCAACGATATCGATACCGCGGGTAAGCGGGTTTTGGTCCGGGTCGATTTCAATGTGCCGCTCGATGCAGCCGGGCAAATTACCGATGACACGCGGATTAGAGCGGCTCTGCCCACGATAGAGCACCTATTGGCGCAAGGGGCTGCCGTAATTCTTATGTCGCACTTGGGGCGGCCCCAAGGCACACCAGTGGCTGAAATGTCTCTGGTGCCAGTAGCGCAGGCATTGAGTAAGCTCTTGGGACGCGAAGTTGAGATGGCGGCGGATTGCATCGGTGATAAGGTGACAAGCCAGGCTGCTGGGCTTGCAGCGGGGCGGGTGTTATTACTGGAAAATTTGCGTTTCCACGCGGCCGAAGAGCAGAACGACGAGTCTTTTGCCCGGGCGTTAGCTGGGGTGGCCGATATCTATGTGAATGATGCCTTTGGAGCAGCACACCGGGCCCATGCCTCGACCGAGGGAGTGACTCGCTTTATTGATACCGCCGTAAGCGGACTGCTGATGGAGCGAGAGGTCACCTATCTGGATGAGGCCCTGAAAAATCCGCAGCATCCCTTTATCGCGATATTGGGCGGCAAAAAAATATCGGGTAAGATCGAGGTGATCGAGCATTTACTCGACAAAGTGGATGTTTTGCTGATTGGCGGCGGTATGTCTTATACCTTTTTCAAGGTAATGGGTTTGCAGATCGGCAATTCGTTGCTCGAAGAGGATCGCCTTGATACGGCCAAGAATATACTGGCCCAGGCCGAGGCCAAAGGGGTGGAATTCTTGTTGCCGATCGATTGCGTTGTTGCCGATGATTTTGCCGTTGATGCTCAGAGCCAGATCGTCGCCCGAGACGCGATGCCCCAGGGGTGGGAAGGGATGGATATCGGGCCTGAGACGCGAAAGCTCTATGCGGATAAGATCGCCGGTAGTGGCACGGTGGTATGGAACGGACCTTTGGGCGTTTTTGAGATGCAGCCCTTCGCGCAGGGGACCTTACAGGTGGCTGAAGCGCTTGTTGCAGCTACAGGCGCAGGTGCGATGAGTATTATTGGTGGTGGAGATACGGCGGCGGCGCTCACCCAGGCGGGTTTAGCCGAGGGCATGACGCATATATCCACGGGTGGTGGAGCTTCACTAGAGTGCATGGGCGGTCG
>DQLG01000737.1 GCA_015660315.1 Candidatus Latescibacterota bacterium | reverse complement strand
TTTCAATACGCGTAGAAAACCTGCCCGCAGACCAGCGTCGGAAACCCGACCTCGTCGACTTCGAGCGCGCAGCCGCAGCCGAGGTATTTCGCTTGTGTATCGAGCAGGTTGCTGCGGTGGGAGGGGGAGTTCATCCAGTCTTCGACCAGGTCGTGCGCGAAGCTGGCATAAGTGTGTGGGGGGATCGGTGGGCCGTTGGGCGTGAGGCTGAATTGGCCGGGGGTATCGAGCGGGTAGACGGTTGAGTGCAGAGCGCCGGGTTGGTCCGTGCGGATATCGATCTGCAAGGGGAAGGTCCGCGCGATATTTTCGGCGTAGAACGACGCGGGCAGATCGACCAGGTCCAGGCGGTCGGCGAGGGTGCGTCTGTAAGCATCGACTGGATTGACGTGGTTGAAGAATCGGTGCAGAGCCATATCGCTGGCGTGCAGCGTCGAGATGGTTTCGAGTGCGGGCAGGTAAGCGAGTGATGGCAGATCGTGCTTGCGGCGCTCGCGATTCGACTCGACGAAGACGGCAGCGGCCAAGAGCGGGAAGTCGATACGCCCGGTAGCGATCTGTCGCCTGCCGGCTTGCGGCAGACGCTCTAAGGCGTCACTGGCGACGACCGGCGCGATCTCTTCTATCGGCACGATGGATGCGCAGCCCATGCACAGGGCGAGGAGCGCCACAGCAGCGGTACGCATCAGCCGACTCGGTGCTCGACCCAGACATTAGGTTCGAGATGAGTGGCCTGGTCGGTCTCGCGGTTGACGGTGAGCGGTGCGAGCGCTAGCAGGATCACGTAGTTGCCCTGCTCGGGCCAGGCTATCCCGGTCCATTCATCCCATTCCGAAATGGTGCCGCTGATGTGCATGGTCTCGATGCAGGTTCTAACGATCCGCCTGCCGGCGCGCAGGTGCCGCGTTTTATCGGCGTAGATATCGTCGCTCCCGGTCCATTCCGGCGATTCGTGGGCGATGATGCGCAGGTCTTGAGCAGTGGTTAATTGTTCTGTTGTCATCTGTGCACTCGGTCCTTATTGTCTTTGGTACATCGCGCAACTTCTAGGGATACTCTTTAGTTCTTGCTAGTTAGTGCGAGGGCTGCGGAGGTGACCACGGCGGTTTTTTTAAAAGTCCCCCGGGCCGTCATCACGACCACTTACACCCCTCCCGACCAGGTCCTATTCCCCGTATCAGCCCATGAAAATACGCGCTGTGGCCAGCCCCTCCGCTGGGTTAACGCCTGGAGTCAATTTGTCGATCGTTACTAAGGTTGCGGCCCCATCGCCTAGCCGCCTGGCCAACGCTTAAAGAATAAGTCGCAGCACATCGGCTCGGCAAATGGCGGTTGTTCGCGGTCTTGGCTATATTGTGCGCCTTTTCGCCCCTTTGCAGCAAGAGGTCCTACTGATGCTCAAGTGCTCAACTTCGCTGTGGTCGGCCAATCTCGTCGACCTCGCCGCCGATATGCGCCGCGTCGAACCGTATTCGGAGCGTTTTCACCTCGACGTGGCCGACGGTCACTACTCGCCGACAATGCTTTTTTTCCCCGATTTGGTGGCCGCGTTGCGCCCGCACAGCGAACGGCCCTTCGAGATGCATCTGATGACGACCGGTCCGTCCGCGTGGATCGAGCCTTTTGCTGAGGCCGGTGCTGATATCATCATTTTCTGTTTCGACGCAGTCGACGATCCGGGCGCGGTGTTGGACGCGATAAAAGCCAGGGGGCTGCAGGCCGGAGTGTCGCTATTATTGGAGGAGGATATTGACCTGCTCGACCCCTATTGGGAGCGGCTGGACGTGTTATGCTTGCTCGGGACCAAAGCAGGTATTAAGGGCGCGGAAATGGATGAGACGGCACCCGGACGGATCCGTCGGGCTAAGGCGGAGATCGCAACCCGCGGTTTGCAGACCGTGGTCGAGGCCGATGGCGGTATTCGCCGTCATACCGTGCCGAAAATCGCTGAAGCTGGCGCCGATTTTATTGTGCCCGGGTCGCTGATGTTTAAAGAGGATCCGGCCGAGATGCGGGCGTGGCTGGCGAGCTTGCGATAGCTCGCCGTGTGCTAAATCAAATGTGCGGTCGACCGCACGTTTGGGACGCGAAGATAAATCAGGAGTATTTGGCCGGACTATTGTTGCCTTTGAAGGTTGGTTTTTCGGGGTGAATTGGCGGTTTACGCGCTCAACTGCCAGCTGCTCAAGGTGCTGTGCTGGCGGATGGTCTCGTCGTCGAGCCGGTTGCCGTAGATTCGCACGTTGGCTATCGCGCCCTTGAAATAGGTTTGCGCGCCATAGCCGATATAGAGCGGGCTGGCGTTCGTCAGGTCGAAGGTCATGCGCGCAGGGGCTTGGGCCGTTGAAGAAAGCTCGCCGTTTATGTAGAGCCGGGTCTCTTGGCCCGCGCGCACGGCGGCGACATGCGTCCAATCGCCGCCGATATCGTGCTCGTGGCTGCAGACTTGGCCGGCCGTAAAGCCGTGTACCCGTCCCAAGGTGTCTTCCGCGTCCTGGTGTTCGGCCCGGCTGTAGCAGCTGCCGGTCGCCGCGCACAACTGGCCGGCGTAGGCGTTCAGGCTGGTGACCCGGCACCAGGTCTCGGCGTCTTCCGGTAACCAGTCGCGCCGGCTGGCCAGGCTGGCGATGAGTGTCCAATGGCCGTCGGATTCATAACGCCAGACTTGGCTTTTGGGGATTAGCGCGGCGTAGAGTTTGCCATTGTAGACGCGTAGGTCCATCACCTCATTGCATTCGAATAAACCTTCCGGCAGCCCGAGACGTCCGGTGATGACCCACTCGCCGGAGGATTCGCACCGCAGCACATAGCCCTGCGGCCAGGTGCCGACCCACAGTTGGCCGCCGATCTCGGCCATCGAATGGATCTGGGTGATGCCGTGCGGGTCTTTGCCGATACAGTTCCACGTCGTGTCGCCTTCGTAGCGGTAGACGCTGCCGTGGGTCGCCGCATAGAGGGCGCCGCCGCTGGGCAGGAAGCTCTCGATATTTAGCCCATCCGGGGCGCCGCAGTCGAGCCAGTCGCTGCCGGTATAGCGAAAAACCTTACCACCGCCTTCTTGACCTAATCCCGCGTAGAGATCGCCGTCGAACGAGCCCAGCGACATGATGCGGTGGCCCTTGCCGACCTGGCCGAGGTCGCGCCATTCGGTGCCGCCCTGGTATTCGAAGACATGCACTTTACCCGCGGCGAAACCCGGCATTTTGTTGAGGGCCTTGTCCCAATCCCAGTTGCCGCCGCCGGCGTAGAGCCGGTCATTGTGTACAAGCATCGACATGACGGAGAGGATTTTGTCATCGTCGCCGAGCCGGCCGCAGTCATGCCAGGTCTGCTCGCCGCCATAGCGGAACACCCGGCAGGCCCTTTGCGGGGTATCGGCGTCGGCGATGCCGGCGTAGAGCTCGCCTTGCCAGGTGGCGGTGGCGGTGACGTTGGAATTGCTCGGCTCCGGTTTGCCGAAGTCTTGCCAGGGGCCGACATAGCCGTCGTCAATGCCGAAGTGCACGTGGCGCTGGTCGGACATCGCGCTATAGGCCGGTGATGACCCGGCGATATGGAGGTTGAGGCCAGTGCGACCGACAGGGTCGAATTTCGCCAGGATATCGCCGAAGACATGCGTCATCTGGGCTTGGCAGCGGATCCACGCGGAGACGGTGAAGTCGCCAGTGCCCAAGTGCAGGTCCGGGTGGTTTTCAATGCGGATGCGGTTATTGCTGCCATTGAATTCAGCCGCGCTGGCGCCGGTGCCGTCAGGGCCTGCGGTGTAGGTTAGCGCATCGGCTTGGCCGTGGTGGTCGCCGACGGCGTCGTTGGTGTCGCCGGCTAGGGGCCAGTGGGCGATGGGCTTTGAAGGTGTGGTCATATCGTATCTTTCTGATTCATATTTTTGCACTGGCCTTCTCGCGTATTTCTTTGCCGTTGATATACGTTTGTCGGTCGTTGTCGTGTCCGAGGAGGTCGCTGAAGCGTTGCGTGTATTCGGGCTTCGTCTGAGGGAATTTTGGAAGGCCAGGTGGCGTATTAGCTCTGCGCTATTTTATAGCGGCAGACATAGGGATGGTGGGGCGGCAGGCTTGCCTTTAATGCACCTTTTGACCTCGTGTAAATAATCTAGCTCGCCCAACAGCGATTTGACCTTGGCGAAGTCGCTTCGCCGCGCTCGATAATGTCGATGATCGGCTTGGCCGTTATGCCGACGTGTTCGGTAGTGAGCACCTCGGCCGTTAAGCTCCCGATTTGAATCGAGACTGCAACTGATCGAACCATTGCGGCCTGTCAGGGTTGTAGGTTTCGACTAGGTAACGAAGATGGTTTCCCTTACCAGGTGTCCACGCTGAAATAGACGGGCTGCATTGCGAAGGCCGGCTTTCCCTGGCGATTTTTCTCGGAATAAAATTGTATCAGCATGACTTCCTCGCTGACAACGGGACGGTCCAGGTCTCCTTTGAGCGTGATAGCATTTTCCATCGGCAGCCAGCCGCAAAGAGCCGGTTGTTTCGGCAGGACGCGGCATCCCTCGCAGCTAAGGCTTGCTGGTCTCACACCAGTTTGCAGCCCTCAAGCTCTTTGGAGCTCAATCGAATGCCGCCGGCCCGCAACCCACGGATTGGGTATTGGTCGATCGGGAAGGTCTCGTTGAGCCGGCGTAGGCGCGGCTTGGGTTTGTAGTCGAGCGCGATCTTTTTCTCGGAGTCGGTGGTCAGCTTCATCAACTTGCAGCCCTTGGGCACCAGCTCGTAGTTGCGGCCGAGGATAAACTTGTCGACGATGCAGCGCTTGATATAGGTCGCGCCCTCCTTGTCCTTGTAGATGACGTTGAAGACTAGATCCGGATCGACGAAGCCGCAGTGCAGCATGCCCTTGCCGACGAAGAGCTTGTCGGGCGCGTCGACGACCGAGTAGGAGCCGTCTTTGCGGATCGAGAGCACGCGGTCGTAGAGCGAGACGTCGAAGAGCGCGTTGCCGTTGACCTGGTGGCCGAGGTAGCCGGTCTTGTTGTCGTAGCGCATCTTGAGGTCGCGGTTGGCCGCGTCGCGCACGTCGACCTTGTCGAACGAGATTACCTGGGTGCGGCGCGGGAACTGCTCGCCGTATTTGTCGAGCAGCCCCTGGAGAAAGGCGATGCTGTAGGGGATGATGGCACCGAGGTGGCCTTTGATCTCGCGCAGGCGGCTGCGGATCTCGGTCATCTCCTTTTTGGCGCGGTTGATATCGTAGAGCGAGATGCGGCGGATCGGGATCTTGAGCAGGGTGTCGATGTCCTCGTCGGTGACCTCTTGTTTGATCTTGTCGGCGAAGGGCAACAAGCCCGTGCGCACGGCTTCGCTGACTTTCGCGGTGGTGGTCTGTTCCTCGATGGCCTTGTAGACGCGGTTTTCGATGAAGATCTGCTCCAGGGTCTTAGCGTGCAGTCTGTCGTTGAGCTGCTCGGCTTCAAGGTTTAACTCGGCTTTGAGGATGTCGACGAGGCGGTCGACATTGTGCTGTAATACCTCGACGGTGCTCATGACCTGCGGTTTGTGCTGATCGTTGATCAGCATCAGGTTGGCCGAGATCGACATCTCGCAATCGGTGAAGGCGTAGAGCGCGTCGACAATTTCTTCGGTATAGGTGCCGCGCGGCATCTTGATCTCGACTTCGACCTCTTCGGCGGTGTAGTCGGAGATGGGGCCGATCTTGACCTTGTTTTTACGCGCGGCGTCTTCGATTGAGGCGATGAGCTGTTCGGTATTAGAACCGAAGGGCACGTCGCGGATCACGATGCGCTTGGGGTCGGAGGTGTCGAGCTTGGCGCGCACCAGGACCTTGCCGTTGCCATTGTTGTATTCGGAGAAGTCGGCGAAACCACCGGTGGGGAAATCGGGCACGATCTCGAAGGGCTGGTCCTGCAAATAGGCGATCTGTGCCTGCCACAACTCGGCGAGGTTGTGCGGCAGGATCTTGGTGGCCATGCCGACGGCGATGCCCTCGGCGCCTTGCGCCAATAGGACCGGGATCTTGGCGGGGAAGACTACGGGCTCTTGGTTGCGGCCGTCGTAGGAATCGACATAGGGGGTGATCTCCTTGTTGAAGAGCACCTCCTTGGCCAGCGGCGTCAGGCGACATTCGATATAGCGGCCGGCGGCGGCGTCGTCGCCGGTGTGGATATTGCCGAAGTTGCCCTGTTTCTCGATAAAGAGGTCTTTGTTGGCCAAGACTACGAGTGAGCCGTAGATCGACTGATCGCCGTGCGGGTGGTATTGCATGGTCTGGCCGACGACATTGGCGACCTTGTGGAATTTGCCGTCGTCGATTTTGTTGAGCGAATGCAAGATGCGGCGTTGCACGGGTTTGAGTCCGTCGTCGACGTGCGGGATAGCGCGCTCCTTGATGTAGTAGGAGGCGTACTCTAAGAAGTAATCGTCGTAGAGGCTGTCGATATAGGCCATTAGATCAAGTGCTCCATAATGTAGTCGCGGCGGTCGGGGGTGTTTTTGCCCATGTAGAATCCGAGGGTCTCGGGCACGGTCGCCAATGAGCGCACGCCGACTTTGACCAAGCGGATATCGCCGTTGATGAATTGTCCGAACTCTTTGGGGGAGATTTCGCCGAGGCCTTTGAAGCGGGTGATCTCGGCGCTGTCCTTGAGCTTCTTTTCTGCGCGTTTGCGCTCGCGTTCGTCGTAGCAGTAGATCGTTTCTTTTTTGTTGCGGACGCGGAATAGCGGCGTTTCTAGAATGTAGACGTGGCCGCTGGTGACCAACTCTTCGAAATAAGTGAGGAAGAAGGTCATCAGGATATTGCGGATATGGAAGCCGTCGACATCGGCGTCGGTGGCGATGATCACCTTGTTGTAGCGCAGATGCTCGACGTCCTCTTCGATGCCGAGGGCCATCATCAGATTGTAGAGTTCGACGTTTCTGTAGATCGAGGCCCGCGTTTTACCGAAAAGGTTTTGCGGTTTGCCCTTGAGGGTGAAGATGGCCTGGGTCTCGGGGTCGCGCGCGAAGACGATGGGGCCTGCGGCCGAGGCGCCCTCGGCCAAGAAGACGGAGGTTTCTTCGCCGCGTTTTTTGTCGCCCTTGTGAAATTTGCAATCTTTGAGCTGCGGGATCTTGATCTCAATGCGACGGGCAGCTTCTTTGGCTTCCTTCTTAACGGCGTTGAGCTCTTTGCGCAGTTTTTCGTTGTGCACGATGCGCAGTTCGAGCTTGTCGGCCGCCTCGCGATTCTTGTGCAGGAAGTCGACGATGGCCTCGCGGGTCTCGTTGACGATCCAGCCGCGCACGTCGGTATTGCCGAGTTTGTTCTTGGTCTGCGACTCGAAGACCGGGTCTTTGACCTTGACCGCGACTGCGCCGAAGGCCCCGTCGCGCACGTCGATGGCGTTAAAGTTTTTCTTGTAGAATTCGTTGACACCCTTGAACACGCCTTCGCGGAAGGCGCTTTGGTGTGTGCCGCCGTCGGAGGTGTATTGGCCATTGACGAAGGAGCGGTAGGCCTCGCCGTAGCTCTGCACGTGCGTGAAGGCGAATTCGAGATACTGGCCCTTGTAGTAGACCGGGCCGTAGAGCCCGTCTTCGCCAGCTTCGGTTTTGAGCAGGTCGAGCAGGCCGTGTTTCGACTCGAATTTCTGTTTGTTGAAGAGCAGTTTCAGGCCGCTGTTGAGGCAGGCGTAGTTCCACATCCGCCGCTCGACGAACTCGTAGTTGAAGTCGTATTCGTCGAAGATCTCGGTATCGGGCAGAAATTCGAAGTAGGTACCGTCGGGCTCGTTGGGTGCTTTGCCCTTCTTCTGCGATAGCAGGTCGCCGCGCGAGAAGATGGCTTCGGCGTATTTGCCGTCGCGGTAGGCGCGCACGACGAAGTTCGAAGACAGCGCGTTGACGGCTTTGGTGCCGACGCCGTTGAGGCCGACGGAAAATTGGAAGACGTCGTCGTTGTATTTGGCGCCGGTATTGATCACCGAGACGCACTCGACGATCTTGCCGAGCGGGATGCCGCGGCCGTAGTCGCGGACTTTAACGAGGTCTTCATCGATGGTGACATCGACCTGCTTGCCGTGGCCCATGATAAACTCGTCGACGGAGTTGTCGACAATTTCCTTGAGCAGGATGTAGATGCCGTCGTCGAGGTCAGAACCTGAGCCGAGGCGGCCGATATACATGCCGGTGCGCAGGCGGATGTGTTCGAGGGACGAAAGTGTTTTGATTTTGCTTTCGTCGTAGACGGCTTTGCCGTTGCCATTGGCTTTTGCGTTGCCGTTGGCGTGTCCGTTTGTTGTGGTTTTGGTCATTGCTTCCATAGGTAGTTTGGTATAGGGTCGCTAGCGGTGGTCGCTAAAGTTGGGTGGGAATGGGCAATTTGCGGATATATCCTTGCTCATTCTTGCCTCGCTCCTGCGAGGCTCCGAGGGCTGTCCCTGATTTTGCTGTCCTGCAAAAGCAGGGACAGCAAAGCCGCTGCGGGTATATCCGCAAACAGCCCTCGGTTAACTTTGGCGGTTTAGGCTAGGCCTATAATTGATATAAAGAGTCGTGCCGCCTAAAGGGCGGGCGTACGACTGGCGGACAATGGGAGAAGCTTAAACTGCAGGGGGAGAGACCAAAGGCTCCGGGGGAGAGTAGAGGAGCCGAT
>DQLG01000861.1 GCA_015660315.1 Candidatus Latescibacterota bacterium | reverse complement strand
CGCTCGGCCAAAGCGAACAACAACTGCCCTTCTCGCGGTTTCCATTCTACCCGCTGATACAACTGCAAGCGTCCCCACTCCCCCTCAGCTCCCTTAACCCTCAACCGCATTGCCACCTCCCCCAACCCTTTCCCATCATCCAATCGCCGCTCCAGATACTCTACATCCTCTCCATCCACAAATTGTTCTTCCCCCACTACTGGAGTTACTAAAATAATCACCCAAAGCCGCCACATAGTCCGTCCTCCTTTTACCCGGACTATTGCAACCACTGTGCCAATATTCTCCATCTCCTTTTTTTAAGTGGTAATCACCCTTTAAACTGCAACAATAGCGGCATCAGAATTGACCCATGAGCCGCTTTGCAGTGCCTGGTTTTGCAGGACAGACGTCGGGCGAGAATGAACGAAGAGGCCAATCTCAACACCGCCAGCGATGATAACACAGCATATTCCACTGTATCCTTCCCCCACAGCCCTGTCCCTTTTGCGCTACACTCCCCCCTCCAGTATCTTACCCCCACTATTTTCCATCTCGACCCAATCGCCATCAAGGAGTAGCCAACAATGAAATTCGCCACCTGCAACGAATACTTCGAAAATTGGGCGATCGAAGACGTCTTCAACTATGCCGCCGACCTCGGCTACGACGGCGTCGAGATCGCCCCCTTCGCCCTGGCCCCCAGTGTCGAAGATATCTCCGCCGCACGCCGCGACCAAATCCGCGCCGCCGCCGAAAAGGCCGGTGTCGAAATCGTCGGGCTGCACTGGCTATTGGCCAGCCCCGAAGGCCTCTATATCACCCATCCCGACCCCGAGATCTACCAACGCACCTGCGCTTACTTCAAGGCCTTAGTGCAATTTTGCGGCGACCTCGGTGGCGAAGTGATGATCATCGGCTCGCCCATGCAGCGCAACGTGCAAGAAGGTTGGGACTACCAGGAATGCTGGGAGCGCATGCGCGCAGCGTTTGAGGGCGGTTTGCAATTGGCCGAGCAATACGGCGTTTACCTGTGCATGGAATCTCTGAGCAAGGAACAGACCAATATTGTCTCCACCTGCGCAGAAGCGCGCGAAATGGTCGCGCAGATCAACCACTCCAACTTCCAAACGATGGTCGACGTGTGCTCTGGCTCCAGCGAGGAGGTCCCCGTCACCCAACTCCTGCGCGATTCGGGCGAGCACCTCTACCACGTGCACGTCAACGACGCCAACAAACGCGGCCCGGGTTTCGGCCAAACCGATTTTGTCAGCGTAATGCGCACCCTCAACGAGCTAAATTACCAGCGCTATGTGTCGGTGGAGGTCTTCGACTTTGCCCCGGACCCGCGCAGCATCGCGGCCGGTAGCCTGCACTACCTGAAGGGCATCGCGGCAGCGCTCTAAAAAATTAGTTCGGGGAGATAGGGTCTTCGGGATCGTGCCCGTCTTCTTCGGGGGAAGGTTCGGCATTTTTCTGCTCGGCGCGGTGGATGATGTCCCACACCTGCTCGTTGAGCTTGCGCTTGGCCTCTTCGGCTTTGGCCCGCTCTTGACCCAACATCGTCGCCAGCAATTGCGCCAGTCGTTCGGGATCGCGCTCGCCGATTTTCTTCATCTGTTTGATTTCAGAGATAGAACGCTGCAACGCCGTCAGCGCCTTGGCCCTGACGGCGGTTTTTTTCTCCACCTTATCGTTTTTCTTCGCCTTTTCATCGCCGAAGAGCCGGGTCAGCAAAGATTTCTTGGTGGCCTTCTTCTTTTTTTTGCCCGCCGGTTTTTTCTTTTTGTCGCTCATGATGCCATCGGATCGATTCCCACTTCCTGCTCGCCGTCTTGGCTGAAGGGAAAACCCGCAGCTTGCAGCCGCCCGTAGTCCTTGCTCAGAGTGTGGTTCATCTCTTCGGCCAATCGCAGAAGAATCTTACAGCCCAAGGCGGGCTTGGTCACCAAAATATCCATCAGGTCCGGTTTAAAAAACCCGATCACTTGACTTATTTGCGCCGCAACTATCGAGGAACTCCGCGGAGTACTGTCCAATAGCGCGAATTCCCCCAACAACTCGGGCGGATGAAGCGTGCCCACCACCTCGTTCTCCCCATCCACCGTACGCCGCACGATATTTACCGCCCCCGTGCGAATCAGATAGAGCCCCGACTGCTCCGCACCACGACGGATAATCATCTCGCCGGCCTTAAATGTCCGGATATGGACGATGCGACTGACCAAGTGCAATTCCTCCGGCGATAACAGGCCAAAAATCGGTATCCTGTCCAGCGCGTCCTCTAAAGATTCCTCGGCATCGCTTTCCTCGCGGAAGACATTGTGCCATTCAGGGTCGATCATATGTTCGGCATCGTTCATAGTTAAAACCTCTGCGCTAAGTGTACTAAGATCCCCCAACACGGGCAAACCCTTGACAGTATGACCCATTTTGCGAATTTTCAGGCAGCTATCCAGCCAATTCCCATCTATTTGGAGAAAATACCTCAATGACAACCGTTTCTATCGCCGTCGTCGGATTAGGCCAGCGCGGTTTGCAACACCTCAACGCCCTATGGCAACTCGACGAGGCGCACATTGTCGCGCTTTGCGACCCCTTCGCCGACAATCTCGCGGAAAACAAGATTCAGCAGTTCGTCGAAGGCTTTACCCTCAACGGCATTCGCACCTACCACACCTTCGCCGACCTGCTCACCGCCGGCGGCTTCGATGCAATATACTTCGCCATCCCCCCCTCGCTCCACCGCGGCGAATTACTGCAGGCCGCACAGGCGGGCATCCACCTCTTCGCCGAAAAACCCGTCAGTCTCTTTCTCGACGAAATGTTGAAAATGGAGCACACCATCCGCGAGGCCGGTATTATCTCGACGGTCGGATTCCAGCAGCGACACGACACTTGGCATATCGGGATCCGCAATTTTCTCGCCGACAAGCGACTGCTGATGATGACCTACGTGGTCAACAGCACGCTCGAATCGCATTCCACCAAACACACGCACACCGAGACCGTCGGCGGG
>DQLG01000320.1 GCA_015660315.1 Candidatus Latescibacterota bacterium | reverse complement strand
TGCTGATCAAATACCAGTCGAAAAACTCCAATTGGAGCGGCGGCGTAATCGACCCGCAGCAACGCTGGGGCGAGATGGTCGAGGACATGAGCGAAGAGCAATTTGCCGTGATGCGCGGCCCCGAACGCGACGGCCGACATCGCACCGTGCCGCGTTTACAAGTCCACGATGGCCAAGTCTCCGTCTCTTATGACCCCGCAGGCGACAGCTACTCGGCCCAGTATCGCAAACCGGGCGAAAAATAATCGTGCGCATCGCCCACCTCTCCGATTTCCACCTGCGCCACCACCTCGCCGGCACCTCACTCGTCGCCCAACGCCAGAGCCGTCAGATGCCCGCACTCCTGCACCAGGCTATCGCGCAAATCAGCGCGCTGCAACCCGACTTGCTCGCCATCACCGGCGACCTTGTCGACTACCCCCTGGACGCGCTGGACGACTCCGCCACCATCGCAAAAGGCGAGCAAGACCTGCTATTGATCCGCAAAATCATCGAGCAAGCCGCCTGCCCTGTCGCCTATCTCTACGGCAACCACGACCACCCCGCCCGCTATCGCGTCCTCTTCGCCGACCAAGACCCGGATCGCACTATCAGCGACTACCGGCTGCTCACCTTCCTCGACGATGAAGTCCGCGACAACACGGCCGAACGCCTCGGCGCCTCGCGCCAACTCTTCGACACAGCCCTAGCCGACGCCGATCCTCGCCCGCAGATCCACCTGCAACACTATATGATCTTCCCCGAGCACAACGAGGGCTATCCACACAGCTACCGCGAAGCCGCCGACCTGCAAGCGGCGATCGCGACTAGTTGCAAAGTCCGCCTTTCCCTGAGCGGCCACTTCCACCAAGGTGCCGACCTGCAATCACAAGACGGCACCTGCTATGCTACCGCCCGCGCCTTCTGCGAAGCGCCGCATCCCTACCGGATCTACGACATTGGCGATACTTCAGTGAAACAACGCGAATATTATGTGCAACCTCGACTCGAGAACTAACGTATATGAAACCCTGAAAAAATATCAAGTAGTTGAGGTCTGGCCGAGGGGAGGCACCGTAGTGGCAGCTGTCCGATATTTCACAGGATGTGAAATATCGATAGACAGCCCTCGGAGGATTGCGCTCCGAGAATGAGCGAAGGTGCCTGGCCTCGGGCTGACTGTTTACCCACTGCTTTCGCGATCATGTCATAGGAAAAACAGGAGACCAACAATGCTCGTAGGTTATGTCAGCAACGAACGCTATGTTGCCCTACCCAACATCCTCTTCGAATTCCGCGGCCAAGACATGGTAACCACCGCGCGATCGACCATAGCCGGTGCCGTCTACGCCGATATCACCCCAGGCGTCTACGAAGTCGTGCTCGGCGGCAACGGCTTCGGCTCGAAAATCGTGCAAATGCAAGCCAGCGCCACCGAGCACCACCACTTCCGCCTGCTCACCGACGACCTGTTCGGTTATATGTGGCCCAAATGCGTCAAAGCCGATGAGCGCTCCGAGTTTCGCGTACATGCGGTCTGCGAATACGAGCTCGAGCTGTGGCGCTACGGCGCACAAAAAGAATTTATCCGCCGCATCGGCACCTTCGACGAGCACGGCCCGCGCGCCACCATGCAGATCACCCCCGACGGCGACTACTCGCAAACCGGCACCGAGTGGAACAAACACGGCTACCACAGTAAGGCGTTGTCGCAGACCATCCAGGCTCCTGACCGCTCAGGGCTCTACTATCTGCATGCGCGTGACAAGGACGGCCACTTTTTCTCCTTCCCCTGGGTCGTCGCCCCGGCAAAACCCACCGCCAAACTCGCGGTACTCGCCGCCGACCTCAATTGGAACGCCTACAACAGTTTCGGTGGCCGCTCCAACTATATCAACGCCGACTGCCTGCCGCCGACTCCGGTGGTCAACGCGCGCCTGGAACTCAACCGCTATACCGAAGAAGAACACCGCACCTATGATTCGGCAACATATGCCCCGCTCTCCCTTGAACGCCCCGACCCCTACAATCATATCGACGAGGAAGAAGGCCTGAGCGATCCGATCGCCGGTCGTCAAGGCTGCCATATGGCCGCGGCGGAATGGCGCTTCTTGGGCTGGCTAGAGCAACAGGGCATCGACTACGACCTCTACGGCGAAAGCCAGTTCCACTTCGACGAATTGTCCTTAGACCAATACCAATGCCTGGCCATCACCACCCACCCCGAATACTGGTCCAAGGATATGTACTTCCGCCTCAAGAAATGGGTCTTCGAGCGCGGCGGCCGCCTGATATACCTCGGCGGCAATGGCCTCAACTGCGAAGTCGAATTACTTGACGACCATCGCGTGGTCTACCACAACACCCCCTGGAGCCATTCGGAGCCACAACTAAAACCCGACGGCGGCGAATACGAAAGCCGCTTCGACAAACGCCAGGAATCCGAAGCCAATCTTTTAGGCGTCGTATTCTCTTTTGCCGGTATTATGACCGCCGCCCCTTACAAAGTCATCGACGCTAGCCATTGGTGCTTCGAGGGCACCGGACTGAAAAATGGCGACACTTTTGGCGAAAAAAGCTTGCACCAGCGCATACCCGGCGGCGCCTCCGGCCACGAGACCGACAAAATATCGGCGCAATCTCCCGCCAACACGCAACTGCTGGCCAAGGGCCTCAATCCGGATGAAGGCGGTGCCGAACTAGTCGAGCACGAACCGGATGGCGGCGGCGCGGTTTTCTCCGCCGGCTCGATCTGCTGGCCGGCCTCGATCCTGGTCGACGACGCGGTTTCGCGCATCACCGCCAATGTTATCCGGCGCTATCTTGGGGACTGAGAAGATAGTTGGCAATAGGCATATTGGAATCTACAATACTTTAGACCATGCCCGGCTCGTCGATCAGTTGTAACGGGCCAATATCGGAGAAAGCCAATTCGGAGCAGATTGAACGATATCCGTTTTGCCAATTCCGCTGGTGGGCGGTAGACGATATAATCCGATCAGATGAACTATTCGTAGCGGGCAAGTTCGGCCACTGCCTTCATGCGCTATTCCAACAAGGGCCATCAGCTAAAAACCTTTAGTTGTCGGCATATAACACACGCTAATCTCATTTTACAACAACTAACTTGCCACTCTACGCGTAATTAATAAATGCCACCTTGTGCTCGGTGAAAAATTCGATGCCCGTCTTCCCCGATTCGGGGATCCCGTGCCCGGACGACTTCACCCCGCCAAAAGAAAGCTGCGGCTCCCTGTAGGCCGTCATCATATTGACGTGCGTCAGCCCGACCTCGGTCTTTTCCAAAAACTGAAACGCGCGCGAAATATCCTTGGTAAAGATCGACGATGATAGGCCGAACTCCACACGATTGGCCAATTCCAGCGCCTCGTCAAAATCATCCGCCACCAATACACTCAATACCGGCCCGAAGATCTCCTCCTGCGCGATGCGCATCTCCGGTTGCACGTCGGTAAAGACAGTCGGCTCGATAAAACACCCCTGGTCCATGCCGTCTGTGGTCAATCTATTGCCGCCCGCAGCCAAGGTCGCGCCTTCTTCCCGGCCGATGTTAATATAGCCCATAATCGACTGCAACTGGTGCGAACCACACACCGGCCCCATATCGACATCTCCGCGGCCATCGCCGACCCGGATCGCCTGTACCCGCTGCAAGAGTTTGGCATTAAAAGCCTCCGCAACCTCGCGCACCACGATCGCCCGGCTCGTCGAAGTGCACCATTGCCCCGCGCAGGCGTAGGCGGCTGTCGCCACTGCGTCCGCTGCTTTGTCTAAGTCGGCGTCTTCCATGATCACCGCTGGATTTTTGCCGCCCAATTCCAACTGCGTACGCACGAGTTTTTGCGCTGCGCTCTGCTGTATGCCCTTGCCCACTCCGGTAGACCCGGTAAAGGAAATCGCCTCCACCAAGGGGTTGGTAATCATCTCCTCGCCCACCGTGCCGCCACCGCCCGAAACAAAGTTCAACACGCCCGGTGGCAAACCTGCTTCGATAAATACATCGACAAAGGCCTTGCCCGCCTTGGGCGTCAGGCTCGCGGGTTTGAAGACGACGGTATTGCCGCTAATTAGCGCCGGCGTGCATTTGCGGCCCGGCACATTAAACGGAAAATTCCACGGGCTGATAATCGACGCCACCCCGACCGGTCGCCGCACGCTATAGGCAAAGACCCCCGGCGTCGATGAAGGCACCGTCTCGCCACACATCGCCACGCCCTGCGCGATCTGAAACTCCATCTCGCGCACCGCCGAGCCAACCTCGGTCCGCGATTCATTGAGCGTTTTGCCATTTTCTGCCGTCAGAATCGCCGCGATTTCCTCCGCCCGCCCCTTCATCACCGCGACCGCCTTAGACAAATACTCCGCCCGCTGACATACTCCGATAGCGGCCCAATCGGCAAAAGCAGCATGCGAAGATTCGATCGCCTGCTTGGCGTCTTCGCGGGTGCTCTTCGGCCAATGACCGGTCACCTCTTCCAGATTGGCCGGATTGCGTTGCTCGAAAGTCTTGCCGTCACTCGCAGCAACCCATCTTCCGTCGATATAGTTTTGATAGTCCATTATATATAACTCTTTCTATAGTTGAATCCGGTATGTGTGCTTAGGGCAAGCCCTTGACGCAAATATGCTCGATAAAACGGCTGTATATTTCGACGCCTTTACGCAACTGCTCCAATTCGATCCACTCGTCAACCGTATGCGCCTGGGCAATATCACCTGGGCCGATAACAATCATCTGTTTCATCTTGGCACAAAAAGCGATGCCGTCAGTACCGTAGGGCACGGTCTGCGTTTTGCGCTTACCGGTGATCTTGAGCGCGGTGCGCACCAAGGGCGAGTCGGGCGGTGTATAGAGCGGTTGGCCGACATGCGATATCTCACAGGTTAAGCCGTGCTTTTTGGCACACTTTTTTGTTCGCGCGATCAGAGGCGCCACATCGACATTTGGCATCAGGCGATAACCGATGCGACAAACGCTCTCCACCGGCGAAATATTCATCGCCACATTGTGGTCATTGATGCTGATGCTCCATTCGGAATGCGCGGGCTTGAACTCGTCGTTGCCATAGCGCTTGGCGGTCAGCGCCAGGTCGTTGATCTTTTTCATTTCATTTAAAAAGGGAATCATCTTTAGATTGGCGTTGACGCCCTTTAGTGTGCTGGTATGCGCTGCCCGCCCCTTAGACGCAATCCGCATAGCCAATCCGCCTTTGTGTGCATAGACCACATTCATCCGCGTCGGCTCGCAGATTAATCCATAACCGCCACTGGCCTCCTGAAAAAAATTGGAGCGCTTTGTCACGTCAAAGGCCCCCGCCGCGCTGATCTCCTCGTCGGCGGTGACGACGATATATACCGGAATCTGCAAATCTTTGGCCTTAAAACGGGCGGCCGCACAGATCGAAGCTGCTAGCGGCCCCTTCATATCCGTCGCCCCTCGACCATAGAGCTTGCCCTTACTCACGCGGGCCTCAAACGGGCTGCCCGTCCAATCTGCTGCATTTGTCGCCGGTACTACATCGTCGTGACTCATCAAGCTTAAGCCACCTGTGCCCTCGCCTAATTTGCCGACGATCGACAGCTTGTCTACTCCGTTCACATCTGCATAGGGCAATTCTTCAATCGCGAAACCTAGCGACTTTAGGACCTTCGCGATATGGCGGGTAACGGGCACATTCGATAACTGGCTGGTCGAATTATAATTGACCAGTTCTTTGGTGAGCTTAACGACGTCGAGCACCATATAAATAGCAGGCCTTTACGATATTATGAGCGATGGGGATATTTTAGATAGAGGAGCGAAAGTAAAAAGGAAGCGCCGTCGCGGCAAGCACCCAGCAGGTAACGACAGCGTCAAAAAGACACGAACTGAGTGCGCTCGACGCAGATAAAACACCTATCTTATATGCGCCTGATTACTCCGCCCCCTGCACCCATCGCCACAACGAGATGAGCGACTTCGCGCTTTCCCAGATTCTCGCCGGTATCGCCTTCGTCTTTGGTCTGGCTTCGTTCCAGTTCAAAGCGCGGCGCAGTGTGCTTTTGTGTCTATGCGTTTCCGTCGCCTTCAATGGCGCACACTTCTTTCTACTCGACCGGCCCGGGCCTAGCGTCCTGATGCTGCTTACCGGCATCCGCTATCTGGTCGCGACCAGAAGCACCGACCGCCGGGTAATGATGTTTTTTCTGCTAGCCACCTGCGCCGCCTTTTTCACCACCTTCAAATCTCCCGTAAGTTTCCTCGCCTTGGTGGGATCACTTGTCGGTACTTTCGGCAGTTTTCAGCCGAGCGGCCAAAAAGTTCGGCTCTATTTCATGGGAGGGAATGTCGCCTGGTTAGTGCACAACGCCTTTTTGTGGACACCGGTCGGCGTCGTGATGGAGGCGCTCTTCCTGACCAGCAGCGTAGTAGGCTACTGGCGCTACTACGGCCCCTCGGCCAAACACGCCGCACCCGAGTACTGAATCGAGTTCATGGCGAATGCGCTGCGCAGATTTCACCGCGTAGACGCGGTTCCTACCGCCAAGCAACCACCTCACCACTCAACGGATAAACCGCCCGCACTTTTTTATAGTCATAACTAGACAAATTAGGACTGTGCACCCCCGGCGTATCTACCTCTAAAATCGCCTGCGCAATCGGCGTATAATCCGCGCGAAAATGCACCGCCGACTTAAGCGCGATCAGCTTGCGGTCCACCGGCTCAATCCCCACACTGCGCAATACTTCGGCATCAAAAGGCTGCAAGCGCTGCTCGGTCAAAATGATTTCGACTGCACCGACCCGCACCACCGCCGTCCGCCCCATCTGCGCGCGCTTGCCCCTGGCCATCGGTCCCTTGTTTACGAAGTTTCCGTCGGTGACTGCCTGCACATAACCACACAGCGCCACCGGCTCGCCGTGCAGCGCAATCGATTTACCGCCGACCTCTAGCTCGACCTCTTCGCCCACCCCCGCCGCAATCGCCTGTGCCACTGACTCCGGGTCGGCGATAATCGCCACTACAGCCCCCTGAAAATCTGCCGCTATCAGCGCGCGCAATATATGGGTCCCGTCGCAAGGACCGCCGCCGCCAGGGTTGTCCGATCCTTCCGCCAGCACTACCGGCTGCCCCTCGCTCCTCCGTGCAAACTCGATAGCCTCCTGCACCGAAACCAATTCGGCGCGAAAAGCCTCGCGCTGGTCCCACATATATTGCGCGAATTCGTCGGCACACTCATCGGCCAAAGCCTGATCGCCATTGGTTGTCACCAGCACCGAGCAGCCAGCATCGTGAATGTCGGCGAAGGGAAAACCCATCGACAGAGTCGCCGTCACCACCCCGGGCCGGGCTTCCAACTCGTGCAACCTGGCGATCGCCTCGCTCATCGGCGGCCGCAGACTGCACTGCGACGGCGGCGAAGTCAATAGCGGCAACTGGCGATAGGCCATCGTCGGGCGAATCTCGCCCGTCACCATATCGGCGATGATTTGCGCGCCTTCCAGCCCGCGTTCATAACAATCGACATGCGGATAGGTGTCAAAACCAATGATTACATCGGCGTATTCGGCCATCGCCGCGGTGATATTGGCGTGCAAATCTAAGGTCACGACAATCGGCAAATCACCCACCTGTTCGCGCACCGCCCGCAGCAGATCTCCTTCGGCGTCTTCGTGCGCCTGGGTCACCATCGCTCCGTGCAAATCCAAAAATACGCCGTCGAGCCGGCCGGCTTCGCCTAGCCGCGCCAAAAAATCGGCCTTGAGCATCTCATACGCCGCCTGCTGAACCGTGCCCGAAGGTGTCGCGAAGGTCCACAACAAGGGCACTGCCTCGATCCCGAGATCTGCGGCGCGTTCGAGAAAACCACCGGTGATCGTGCTCGTTGCGGCGAATTCGGCGACTATTTCCGCGCCGACGCAATAGGTCCCTTGTTTAAAATTATCGATCCCCGTCGCTACGGGCGAAAAAGTGTTGGTCTCATGGCCGATACAGCCGGTCGCGATCCTCATCGTATTTCTCCTCTAATCCCTGAAGGGATCGTATTCGTCGTCGCTGGCCATCGCCACGCCGATCGGCATCAGCCTATGTTCGATTTCAATCGTCTCGCAGTGGAACTCCAGCACCTCGGGCAAGCGCTTATAGACATGCGGCGACTCGTCGGTGCCTGCTCCGCGCAACTCGACCCCATTGAATTCTTCGATCCACTGCACCATCATCTGCCGGCTGATCTCGCCCTCGCTCTGTAGCGCGAGTTTGCCCTTGCGCCAGCGCTTGCGGCCAGCAGCCTGGGTCCGCGACATCACCCGCCCCGCCCCGTGCACCGTCGAATAAAGCGTCGAGGCACTCTCAGCGCTCTCTTTACCGGAGATTATAACCGAGATATCCCCCATCGACCCGCCGACAAAACTGCGTTGGCCCGGCATACAAGGCGTCGCCCCCTTGCGGATCACTATTAGATCGCGGCCGTAATGCCGCTCTTTCCAGGCGAAATTGTGGTGATTGTGCACCGAGTCGACGATAGTGCCACCGAGAATACCGGCCACCCGGTCGCAGACCCAATCGCGCCCCGCATAGGCGTATGCGCCTGCCAATTCCATACACGCCCAATACTGCTGCCCCAGCTCGCTATCGAGGTTGAGAAGCACCGGCGCCACGTGCATGCCGTCCTTGCCACCACCGGCCTTTATAAAATACGTCGCCAACTTATGCCCGAGGCCACGCGAACCAAAATGCACGCCGAGCCACACCTGATCCTCGCCATCGATAAAAACATCCACATAGTGATTGCCCGCCCCGACCGTGCCCAACTGCGATTGCGCTAGTTCTTTGAGCTTACCTGCCACCGGAATTTCGTCCCATATAGACGCCGCGAATAGATCTGCCGCGACCGGCTGCCTATTCTTGCGCCCTATGCCAAACGAAATCGCGGCGAAAATTTCGTTCATAATCTCGCCGATGCGCGCTTGCACCTCCTGCGCATCGACATCGAGGCGAATTGCCTTATTGCCACAGGCGATATCAAAACCGACCGCCGAAGGACTCACCTTGTTGTCATAGGCTAATACGCCGCCGATCGGCACCGAATAACCCAAGTGGTGATCGGCCATCAACGCCACATATTCGGCCTCCTCCGCACAGGCGGCCATCTGTGCGACGGCATTATCAAGCGGCTCGCCCCACACCGGCACGTTGTTGATTTTTCGCATTATCTTTATGCCCTTGCCCTGACTCTGCTGCCTTTTTTTGTGCAGATGCCTATGGTGCAAATCCGGCCAATGCGCCTATGTATGGCGCAGCCTCTGGTGCGAGTGCATATGACTGTGCCCAAGCCAGCTCGGGTGTTTTTGCACGTACTCGTGGTGTCCGTCGCTATGGCGATGCCAGGGCTCGCGCTCATTCGCCATAGCTCATTTGCCATACACTCGTGGCTATTTTTGCCGCTTATTCGTCAATAGAGCCAAGGCGCCAATCAGCCATACCGCTGCGATCAATTGCAGTACAGAGAAGGGCTCGCCGAAAAACAACACGGCCAGTCCGACACCCCCGAAAGGGGCCCTAAAAAATACCCACCGCGGCGATCTGCGCAGCCTCCGACAAACGATCAGAGCATTTAAAAAAATGCTGCTAATCAATCACCGCGCTCTCGCAAATGAAATCCGGCACGATCCCCGTTAGGTGTATCTGCTCTTCAACCGTCGACCGCAGGGTGTTGCCCGTCAGCACTAAGGCTGTATCGATGCCGAACTTGTTGCCGCCGATAATATCGGTGAACAAGGTGTCGCCGACCATCAGGATATTCTGCTTACCCGCCTCTTGGGCCCGTTGGCTATGCTCGTAGGCGAAGATAAACATCTGCGCGTCCGGTTTGCCGAACTTTATAAACATCCGGCCGGTGATCCGCTCGACCATATCGGCGATGCCGCCGATGGCGATGGAGACTTTATCGTCGGATACCGGATAGGACTTATCGGTATTGGCCACCACACAGGGAATATTCCGCACGCGCAGCAGATTGACAATCTTGTTGATGTCGTGGTTCCAATCGAAACCCTCGTCGTCCAAAAAAACCAAGGCGTTCACTGCATCCGTATCAGCGAGGTTCAAGTCGGCGATCGAGAGGGTATGCAGCCCCAACTCCTCCAGATAATGCGCAGATTTTTGCGTGCCCAGATAGGTGACCGTGCCTGTCCGTACCTTTAGGCGCAAATACTCCGTCGCGAGCATCCCCGACGAGATGATCTTGTTGTCATCTATCATCTCCAATCCCTGCTCGACATAGGCCTGTGCCAGGGCCTTCGGCCCCCGCGATGCGTCGTTGGTCAGGATATAATAGTCTATATTCTTCTCGATCAGATAAGCGAAGGTCCGCTCTATGCCATCCAAGACACCCAGCGAGTTTTTCAACACCCCATAGGCGTCAAAGAAAATCACATCATAACGATCAGTGATCGCTTTGAACTTTTGCATTTCCATGATTAGAGATCGAGCGCTTGCAGGATCTTATCGGGTTTGAAATCTTTTTCTAAGCGCGGAAAATAAATCTCGAAGGCCTCTCGTTGCAATTTGCTCGCGTAAATGTCGTGAAAGAAATAGTGCCCGTATTTGATCACGTAGTTCAAAATAAAAAAACGATACGCCTCCTTGATAAACAAGACCTCTTGTCGACTAAGCGGATAAACGGCGTGATAAGCCTTGAGGAAGATCATAAAACGATCCTCCATAACCGGATCGATAAGATAGCTAAACACTGTTTTATCACCAGCGGTCGAACATACTCTGCTGAAAAAATAAAAATCCAGCACGCGCGAACTCATCCTGAACCAATCGTAATCCCACCGCGAATAGAGTTTGCCCTCTTCGGTTACCGAGAAATTGCCGATATTCCAATCGACGAACACCGGTACCGCTTCTAGCGCATAGGCGTCGAGTTCGTTCATATTGGCGTCGAATATATCGACCTGCCGCCTGATTTCGCTCATGGTTTCGCGATGCTGGAACTGCCCCTCCTCGGTATCCAAAAACCACAGTAGGCGCAGCATATCTCCCTTGAGCGTCTTGGACCAATCGGGCAGAATATTCAAAAGACGGGAACAGGTTTTGTGAAAATGCGCCAACTCCCCACCGAGTATTTCTATCTGCCGCTCATCTATTTTTTTCGGCAGCACCTGGTCGGCCCCGATCGGGTTGTAGAACACGACCCAAGCATCCAATAAAGGGGTCTGGTGGCGATAGGTGAATAACTGATTCTTCTTCAACAGCGAACGCGACAATAATTGGTCGTAGGGGGCAGGCAGGTTGTTCGCCAAGGCGTTGATCAGCGAATGGTCTTCGAGGAAATCTTCGTAGGTGCCAAAGAAGGAGAATTTGGCGATGATCACCGATTCATCGTCGAGCCGCAGTCGAAACACGTGGTTGGTCGACACCATCGCACTGATATCGTTGATCGACAATACGGTGCGCGACGGGTCGTAGTCTTGCCAGGCGGCTTCGACTATCGCGATAAAATCAATTTGCATACCTAAGCAGTTTCCACGCGCAGACGCAACGCCAGTGTTTTGATCTCAAATGGGGCCAAATCTATCTGTATACTATTGTCTTCGACTTCGAGCGAACCGTCAACGTCTTCGACAAGATTGATGATGGCAGCCGATTCCACTTCGGCATTCAATTTGATCTGCAACCCCGCAGCCCCTTTGCCTGCCGCCTCGTAAACCCTGAAGACGGTGGCGCCTTCTGCACCAACTTTCAACGCCGAGACCACCACATTGGCCTGCGATAATTCTAACAGCCCCCAACGTTTGCGCAGCACCCCCGCGTGGGCTTCGGCCTTCCTCACCAACAAAGGCTCGTTGAACTCGTAACCTGCCCGATAGACCTGGGCCTCCCGCCAACTCTCACCGTGCGGCATCAGGGCATAATCGAAACTCAATTGCCTGCCTTCCATCAGCCCCGAGTCCGACCCGGCCCCCGGCTCGTAGCCGCCTTGGTAGGCATAACTGTTAATCCTAGCCGAACGCATCAGCGAAAGCAGCAATGTCCCATCGACCGCATTATTCCCGGGCAACCCTCGATTCAGCAATGCAACCCCTCGCTGCTCGTCGCCGCAGTCGACCCAACGCTGTGCCGGAAACTCGATCCCTTCGGCCCGTTCGATCGCCCCGAAGGGAATCTCGTGCGTATTCGTGCCCTTTTCGCACGCGGTCGGAAAGACCGCCCTATACCGTACAAAGCGATCCTCGTTATTTATTGTCGTCCGGATCTCCACCCGCCGAATGCCATTATACACCCGCACCCGGGTCGACAAAGACCCGCTGCCGAAGGGTTGTGCACTATTAAATTCTGCGAATACCGGCCCTTCGACCACATTGCCGGCACCGACAAACTGATTGCTCAACTGCGCACCCGTTTCGCGCGTGGGTACGGCGTGGGTACGGCTCATGGCGATATTGCGCGCCCCATCCAAGTTACCGTATAACTCCCAGAAATCGCCGCCGTCGTGCTCGCGGGCAATTACATTGGCCGGTCCTGACAAAGCCTCCCAGCCGCCGTCTTTAACATACAGGCTCGTCATCTCGCCGGTCCAGCAATTGAAGGTCGCGCGATAAAACTCGTTTTCGACACTGCTGCTGTCGCGATGCGACGTCCCGCTCGACCAGGCCTTGCTCCAATGCTCCGTGCCCGCACGACCCGCCACCTGTCCCGACGCACGCAACGATTGTTGCGGCAGCACGTGATATACCGCGTAACCCAAAGCGGCAATATCCTCCGCGACAAAAACGAGCTTGGCCTGCCGCAACCCGCCGTCGTCGAAGCGCTGCGGTGCGGTTATCTGCACCGCGACCTCCTCACCATCCGGCCCCTGCAGGTTCACATCGACGATCCCCGGCTCAGAAAAAGCCACCGCGATCTCGGCGACATCGGTGCGAGACCAGCCTTGGCCGTTGAACACCACCACCGGGATCCCCGCACCCTGGGTGTCTATCTTCGCCAGAATCGACTCAAATTTCCGGTCGATAATTTCATCGACCAGTCTCTTTGAAAAACGAAAGCTAGTCAGCGAATCGTCATAAACCTGGTCGAGCACGAAGCGATAGCTCGGGTGTTGCTCTAATAGGTTGAGGCCATTGAGGATGATGCGGAAGCCGTCTTCGAGATATTCATCCCGCGTCTTGAAAACAGCCCCTTCCCAATGCGTATGCACCACTAACCACAGCGTCTGTTTTTCTTTCATCTCCAGATCTTATCGCTAACTGCGTTCAGCAGTAAAATAACACTTCAGTAAGAAGATCCACCTGTCAAAACTGCCCAACAGTACCAGGGCCTGTAACGGTCAGTCGATATCGATGATTTCCGGAGGACTTGTATAACTGCCGGCGATATGTGCCGCGAGCCATTCGGGCGCATCTTCACGCGGCAACGAAAGCGCCGGTCCCCCCTTGCAACTCAAGCGGTAGAGCAGGCGGGCGTCATCGAGATCGCTGATATTGGATTTGATCGGCGGCGAGTTGTGCAAGGTCATATAATTATCCCAAATCGTCACATCGCCCGGCATGTGCAAATGATCATAGCGAAACTGCGGCTGCAATACATGTGTTTCGAGCCGGTCCAACAGCGCACGCGATGCCTCCGCCGACATCCCCTCGACCTCGATCGCTGGCCGCACCCGGGGCCGCGAAGCCCAAATCGGACTGTGCAGCGAGCGAACCCCGGAGCGCTGGTTGACCCGGACCAACGGGGCCAGCCAGCCCTCGTCTCCCTCATTCAGTCGCCGCCGCAACTGCACCTGCATCAATTCTTCCTGCTCGGCAGCAGGCAGCGCAGCGAAAGCCGCTGCAGTATCGGCGAAAGCCGTCTCGCCATTGAGCGGTAAACGCTTGCGCAAGCGCATCAGTTCGGCATCCGAACCCTCGTAATACGGACCGAGTTCGGCAGGATCGCCGCTATCGGGATCTTGCACCCAATGGCCACCAGGCGCATCGCGGGCGACCGGCGACTTGTGCGCGAGGAACATCGAGACATAGATCGGCAAAGGCTCGTATTCGATATCGGTGTGCCACGAGCCGCCATGTCCTACCTGCGGCTCGCCCCCCTTGTTGGAGCCGCGAAAATTGGTCGCCACCAACACCGCCGGCGACTCATGTGGCAGGCATTGCAATTGATCGGGAAAGGCCGAGTTCACAGCGGTCACTGCCCGGCGCTCAAAGGGAATCAGCTCAAATGGACCATCGCTGGCCCCATCGCTCTGAGCAGGCTTGCCCCCGCGCATAAAGTTATTCGGATGCGGCACCGGCGCGCCCCAATGGTTGGCGAAGCGCTCGAAATGAGCTAGTGAAAAAGTCGCCAAATCCTGGCCAGCGATACTGACGATGCGAAACTGGCTCAAAACGTCGAGCAGAAAATTCGCCTGTTCCGGACTTAACCGGGGGTGCAGATCGACCCCCGTCAACCGCAGCCCGGCGCCGCTGGCCGCCAAAGGGCCTTCACTTTGCGCACCCGCCCCGAACAATTCGCGCAATTGTTCATCCAGATCCTGTTGCCGCCTCGCCTCGCTCATATGGCCATTTCCTTTGTACCGTTAATTAAGTCTTTTGCAGTTAATCTATCGTTTTGCTTTGATCGCATCAAAAGGGCAAGGCGTAAGTTGCCCCTGCACGCGTCCCATAGTTAATTTCAACCGACCCATCGCCGCCTAGGCGCGATGGCTGAACAAAAAACAACCCAGTTTCCCAGTGGCAGCAATCCATATAGGAACTACTCCATGACCCCGGAACAGCGTTATCTATTCGACATCAACGGCTATCTGCACATCCCGAACCTGCTCAGCGAGAACGAACTGGCCGCCGCCCGCGCGGCTGTTGACCGCTATATCTCCACGCCCGATGATGCGCTGCCCGAGGGTTTTTCCCGCTGCGCAGACAGCAAAAACTACGAAAATGGTTTCGCTTTCGACAAAGCACTCGAAGCCCTGACTCTACACCCAGGCCTGTGGCCCATCATCAAAGAATTCACCCACGACCGACCCGCCTTTACCCGCGGAACGCTCTTGGTCGACAGCCACGAGCAAGAGCCTTTACGCCTGCATTGCGCCCGCGAGGATTTCGGCTGGCAAAGCACGCGCTACGACACGCGCGAAGGCCGTATCTTCTGCGACGACTTTGTCATATTTCCTTACTTTGACGATGTCTTCCCCGGCGACGGCGGCCTGCTGGTGGTCCCGGGCTCGCACAAGGCGGCCTTCGCCCGCCCGCCCGAATTATTAAATAGCGGGACAACCGCCGAACTCAAAGACCTCCCCGCCGGAGTGGTCAATGTGATGCCGCGCGCCGGAGATGCGGTCGTCATGACCGAAATGCTAGCGCACGGCACCTTGCAATGGAAGCCCAAAGACCGCCTGCGCCGCACGTTGGTGTTGCGCTACCGACCGCAGTTCAAAGGACAGTGCGCCGTGCCGGACGTGCTCGCAGGCCGCCTGTCGCCTGAAACGAAAGAATTGATGGCACAAGCCCACTATACGCATATCAAGGAGATCGTCAAACAAAAGGTGGTGGATCTAACTTAACTGCATTGCAATAGCCGATGCGAAAAATAAAAAGGGCGTCGCGCTGTTATCGGGTGTGGTATGAATTATCTGGCAATTAATCGCCGCTAAGCCCATGCTCCCAGCAAGGTCTCTTTTCCTCAGCCAGGCGACGCTTGGTCCTGAACTTCTTATAGCTCTTTTTCGCCTCGCCATTCTTTTTTTGATCGCTGTTTCAGCAAAGTAACGCACCTTGGCGTGCGGATCATTCGTCGCCAGCAAGAGCAAGCGGCGGCCGTGGGCATTGGGTAAGGCATTCGCCGTCGAGTCCTCTATAACGTGCAGCGCTTCCAGTTGACTTCGGGACTGGGATCTTCGCTGGCGACGAAAATAACTTCCCATAGCGCAGCCCTGTCGCTGCTCGCCGCGCCCGGTTAGTCGTTGGGGTCGATGCCCTCGAAGGTCTCTTGTAGGATCTGCACGGCCTCTAGTTTGCGCCTGCTCTGGACATGGAATATTGTTTTTCAACAATTATGGATGCTTTTACGGAAATCCAATAGCGGATATCTCTCTACCGCTATCCCAGCTCACACCCATAAATTCCCGATCGACTAACCGCATACCGAACAAAATATCATTGCTCATTCCTCCCGTTTTTCTTATCTGCCCTATAGACAGAGGTTGGTGCGAAACATATAATTGGTGCGGAAAAGCCATAAATTCCGACCGTCATCAAGAGCCGGAACAAACAAAGGTATGCACACCACCGCGACGAACTTTTGCCGCCTAAGCCCCGATTGGAAAAAGACACATGCAAACCCCGATCCCGAACGTGCCGCAAGTCCCATTGCTTACGACAGAACAAATTGCCCAGTTCAAACGCGACGGATATTTGGTATTACCCGCCGTACTCGACCCCGAACGCTGCCGCCAAGTCCGCGACGATATGTGGGAAACGATCGCGGCTTATTTACCGCGTATGCAAAGGGACGATCCTTCTACTTGGGGCCCGCTGACCGAAGAGGAAAACAAAAAACTCGGCGCGCAACTACCCGAGATCGGCGGCGAACCCTATTTCAATGGCAAAGGTCACCGCTTCTACATCCGCAAC
>DQLG01000413.1 GCA_015660315.1 Candidatus Latescibacterota bacterium | reverse complement strand
CAAAAATCAGCGTCTCGTTTTCGCGCGGGGAAAGATCGTCGCGCCAGGTGACTGCCGCCAAATGAACCACCGCGTCGACGGCGGCGCTGAGCGCGTTAGCGGCGGTCGGATCGAGAACATTGCAAACTTCGATCGGCGGGTCGCCGGGATGGGCGATGAGATCGGTGGCTAGGACCTGGTGTTGGGCGGCGAGCTTGGGCAAGAGGGCGCGGCCTAGGCGGCCGGCGGCTCCGGTGACGGCAACGTGCAAGGTGGACTCCTACCGGGTCAAAAAGTAAAATGAGCGAACGGCGCTAGGGTACGGTAAACGGACTGAGTAATCAAGGCTATACCGTCCCACTTTGTGTTGTGTCCGTTTCGTTCGTTCGAACTATATTAATTATGCCCATACTGCTAATGGGTATGGCCACTCGTCATTAAATCCTTTTTTTCTATATACAAAATGTCTGACCTCGCAGGAAAAGACCAGACCCAGTACAGCCGCTACGCGCCGCTCTTATTGCTGGTCGTCGGCTGTATCGTCTACGCCAATAGCTTTAATGGCGAATTCATCTACGACGATCTCCATTCTATCTCCACCAACCCCGATATCCGCAGCTTGTGGCCTCCCGACTGGATGCTGCCGACGGACGATGTGCACGAGGCGGTCAATAGCCGCCCGGTGGCCAGTTTCACCCTGGCGCTCAATTATGCGATTGGCGGGCTAGATGTGCCCGGGTATCGGCTATTTAATCTCGCGGTGCATATGCTCTGCGGTTTGGCGCTCTACGGCGTAGTGCGGCGGACGTTGCACCCTGAGCATGCTGCGGCAGTGGGGTTGGCGTTTTCATGCGCGCTATTGTGGCTGGTCCACCCCTTGCACAGCCAATGCGTCAATTATATCATCCAACGGCGGGAGTCGTTGGCTAGTCTTTTTTATCTGTTGGCACTCTATGGTGCAATCAGGGGCATCGATTCGCGGCGCCGGGGTTGGTATGTCGCCTCGATTTTGTTCTGCGCGCTGGGCGTGGCCAGCAAAGAGATCGTCGTTACCGCCCCATTTGCGATCGCGCTATACGACCGGGTATACCGCAGCGACTCTTGGTCGCAATCCTGGCATGAGCGTCGTTATTATTATCTCGGGTTTGGTGCGCCCTTGTTGCTGCTGCTGTTTTTGCTCTGGGGCGACCCGCACGGCGATAGCGTTGGTTTCGAGCGCGTGGGTGTTTGGCAATATGCGCTGAACCAGTGCGTGGCAATTACCCACTATTTGCGGTTGATGGTCTGGCCGCATCCGCTGCTGCTCGACTATGGTCCGCCCAAGGTGCTGACCTTACTCGACGTGGCCTGGCAAGTGCTATTGGTGGTAGCGCTTTTGCTTTGTTGCGGGTGGGGGCTGGTTCGCTATCCGCGCCTGGCTTATCCGGGCGTTTGGTTTTTTGTGCTCTTGGCCCCCTCTTCGAGTGTTGTACCCATTGTCGAGGAGTGGGCTGCTGAGCGCCGGGTTTATCTGGCGTCGGCTGGTCCGCTGATCTTGGTATTGCTTGCGGCTTATCATGGCTTGGTCAATATATTGGGTGCTGGTAAGCGGGTCGTCCTAACCGGATCGGTGCTGGTGTTGTGCACCGCGCTGGCGTTGGGCGCAGGGACCTTGGACCGCAACCGCGATTATCGCAGTGCGCTGACCGTTTGGGAAAAAGATCTGGCGGTGCGTCCCAACAATATGCGGGCGCTGCGCGGTTTGGCCTTTGCGCATCAATTGGCGGGCAATACCGATACGGCGATTGATATTTACCAGCGGACCTTGCAATACGAACCCGACGAGCCGGGGGTCTATTTTAATCTGGGATTGATCTATGCGCGACGAAATGATTGGGACGCGGCTATTGAGCACTATCGTCGCAGTGTGCACTTGGTGCCGAATATGGCGCAAGGGCACAATAACCTCGCGCTGGTTTATAAGGAAACAGGGCGTCTTGCGGCGGCCTTGGCGCATTTTCGCCGGGCGATAGAGGCAAAACCCGATTACGCCATCGCACACAAGAATATTGGATCGATGTTGAGCGTCCGCGGCGAGCTGGGCGCGGCGGCCCAGCATCTGGTAACCGCCGCGCGATTGCAGCCCGACGACAAGAACGCGCACTTCGCTGCGGGTACGGCGCTCAGGGCCATCGGGCAATGGCAAGAGGCGGTGCAGAGTTATCGGCGGGCAGTGGCGATTGATCCTGGTTTTGCCGCGGCGCATTTGAACTTGGGGGTGTCGCTGGAGATGGCGGGGGACGCCGACGCGGCATTGGCGGCCTATGAGGCGGCGTTGGAGGCTCAATTTTATTTTGCCGGTGCCGCGTTCAATATAGGTCGTTTACTCGAAGATAAAGGGCGCGTCGATGAAGCGATCGCCCGATACGAGCGTGCCATTGAACTCAAGCCCAATTTTGTCGAAGCGCTCTCTAACTTGGGTTTGGCTTATCAGTATAAAGGCCAGGTCGATGCGGCGTTGGCCTGCTATCGGAGGGCGTTGGCGATTCGCCCCGATTATGCGCCTGCTAACACGAATCTCGAATTGCTCTTGAGGCCTTAAATAAACGACTTCGTGTAGGTAGTGGGTCAGTTATGCGTTCGTTGACGCGCAAGATCCGTTCGACAGAGTCGGCGTCCCTGTCTATTTCCGCGGCATCGCGGATGAGCTGTTAAGGGCAGAGCGAATCGAGCAGCGTCGCCGGCGAATGCGCCGCGACCCCGGTGAAATGCGCGACTTGTTGCCGGCAGGAAAACCCGGTGGCGACCACCGCCGCATCCGGTCCGGCTTCCCGCACGGCCGGTAGCAGACGCCGCTCGCCGATGGCCTGCGATAGCTCGTAGTGCTCATAACCGAAGAGCCCGGCCATGCCGCAACAGCCGCTGTCGAGCGCGATGACCTCGCATTCGGGTATGGCCGAGAGCAGAGCGATGGTCGCGCCGGTGCCCTCCAATGCTTTTTGGTGGCAGTGACCGTGCACGAGAATTTTCGCCGGGCCCGCCTGCAACGATAGTTTGGCGCGCTTCATTGCCGGCGCGGCCCAAGCGTCAAAGAGCTGGCAGGCATCGGCGACTTTACGCGCTTGCTCTTGTGCCGCACCGCGCAGCAGCAAGGGGTGATCGTCGCAGACGGCCGAATAACAGCTCGGCTCGCAAAAAAGGATCGGCGTGCCGCGTTCGGCTAAGGGTGCTAGTGCACGCGTTGTTGCCTCTGCTTTTTGTGCGGCTTCGTCGAGCAGCCCCTTGGAGATCAGCGGTCGGCCGCAACACACGCGCGGTGCCAACTGCACTTGTGCGCCGAGGCGCTGGGCCAGACGGGCGGCGGCGGCCAAGTGGTCGGGCTCGAAATAATTGGAGAAAGTATCGGCGAAGAGGGCGACGTCGCCGGCTGTTGTCGTCTTGCTCCACTCGTTGAGGAAGCTCCGTCGCGCAAAAGTCGGTAGCGGTCGGCGGCGGTCAAGGCCTAAGAACTGCTCGTTGAAGAAGCGTGCCGCGCTGGAGTCGGCGATCCAATTGGATAGAGGGGCAAGGCGTTGGCCCCATGCGGCGCTGCGGTCTATGCGCGCCAGAAGCTTTGCGCCCAGTGTCGTGCCGTGGCGCTGATGCCGCTGGTGGAGGAACTCGCTTTTTAGCCGGGCCATGTCGACGCCGGTCGGGCATTCCCTCTTACAGGCTTTGCATTCCAAACACAGATCGAGGATCGGCAGTAGTTCGTCGTCGTCGAGGCCCTCGGGTCCGAATTGGCCGGAGAGGGCTTGGCGCAGGGCGCTGGCCCGGCCGCGGGTTGAGGCGCTTTCGTCGCGGGTGGCCATATAAGACGGGCACATCGCGCCGGTGAGCGTTTTGCGGCAGGCGCCGACGCCGCTGCACTGCTCGGCGGCCTGGGCCATTGAACCGAAGTCGGAAAAGTCAAAGGCCGTTTTGGGTTCGTTGGTCTGGTAATCGGTGCCAAAACGCAAGTTCGCCGTCAACGGTGGGGCGTGCACTATCTTGCCCGGGTTGAGCAGGCCTGCGGGGTCGAAGCCGTTTTTCAGTTGGCAGAAGGCCTCATAGAGGATGGGGCCGAACATTTTTTCCTGGAAGGGCGCCCGCACTAGCCCATCGCCGTGTTCGCCTGATAGCGCGCCGCCGTACTCGAGCACTAGGTCGGCAACTTCATGGGCGATGAGCGAGAATTTCTCGATGCCGTCCGCGGTTTTCATATCGACCACTGGGCGAACATGCAAAAGTCCGACCGAGGCATGCGCATAGAAACCCGAGGGGATCTCATGGCGGGCGAGGATCTGCTGGAAGCGTGCAATATAGTCGTGTAGGTGCTCAGGGGCGACGGCGGCGTCCTCGACGAAGGAGATCGACTTGGCGTCGCCCATCTGCGACATCGTCAGCCCCAGGGCAGCTTTGCGCAACGCCCAAATGCGCGCCTGGTCTTTGGCTTCGATTGCGCGATAGACGTAGTGGCCGAGTCCGCGTTGTTCGAGGTCGGCGGCCAGGTGATCGATGCGCGCGGGATCATTGTCAAAAAATTCGACGAGCAATACCGCGCCGGGGTCGCCCTGGATAAAAGCGCGCAAGGGTTCAAACTCGATGCGGCCTTGCGTCGAGTCGAGAATAAAGCGGTCGACGAGCTCAATGGCGGAGGGCTCGTGTTGCAAGATGACTGGCGTCGCGGCCATCGCTTCGAGCACGTCGGTGAATTGTACGCAACAGACGATGCGGTGCTCGGGCAAAGGCCCCAGCCGCAACTTGGCCGCGACGGTCAGTCCCAATGTGCCTTCCGAGCCGACCATGATTCGACAGAGGTTGAGGGGTTTATCAGAAGGTGTAAACTCGTCGAGATTGTAGCCGCCGACCCGGCGCTGAATCTTGGGATAGCGGCGACGGATCTCGTCTTGGTGTTTAGTACCGAGTTTCTGCACTAGGCGTTAACACGTGCCCTCGAGATCGTCGCGTTTGGATTTCTCGTGTCGTGCGTCCTCATCGAGTACTTGCATCATGACGGATGTTGCGTCGGCGAGCACGACTTCTAACTCTTCGACATAGTCGATGGTCTTGCCGTAGACGATCGATCGGGTGCCCGCCGAATTATTGGCGATCATGCCGCCGATCGTTGCCCTACTCGATGTCGAGAGATCGAGCGGCAATTGCAGGCCGTGCGGTTTGAGGCGGGCGTTGAGCTCATCGAGGACCATGCCGGGTTCGACGCGCACCGTGCGTCCTTCGATGTCGATGTCGAGCAGACGGTTCATATGTCGCGAAAAATCGAGCTGTAGACCGGGGCCGATCGCCTGTCCTGCCTGCGAAGTGCCGCCGCCGCGGGCGGTGATCGAAGCGCCGTGCTTGCTACATAGCTCGACCACGCGCACTACGTCGTCGCGCGAGCGCGGTGCGACCACGCCCAGCGGTATGATCTGATAGACGCTGGCGTCGGTCGAATGCATGCCGCGAAAAAAGCGTTCAAAGCGGACATCGCCTTCGATGTTGTCTTCGAGGTCGCGGCGCAGGGCTGTAAGTGCTTCGGGGTCGAGTTGATCTCTGGGGGTCATTGGGAATACTGGCGAGGGCTGGCCGTTGCCGATGGCGCGGTGGTTTGTTTAAAATCCAGCTCGTCATTGTGCAGGCTCGTCATCTAGTCCCCCGTATTTTCTTTGCGGTGACCGCTAGTCACGGCGAGCATATTGAGCGCGGCCTGTACACCACCCCTTTTGTGCGGCACCCCAGCCAGATCCAAGCCCATCTCGACACCGCTGAGCGTACCACAAAGCATCAGGTCGTTGATCGAGCCCAGATGGCCGATGCGGAAGAGTTGGCCTTGCAGCGGGCCGAGCCCAGTGCCCAGCGAGAGGTCGAAGCGTTCGAGGATCAGTTTGCGCAGCTGATCGGCGTCGTGGCCTTGTGGCATAAGCACCGAGGTAAGTGTCGGCGAATGGCCCTCTTCATCGCGACAATAAACTTCGAGATTCCAAGTGGCAACGGCGCTGCGCGTCGCATGCGCGAACCTCAGGTGGCGGGCGAAAACCTGGTCGAGGCCTTCTTCTAAAAGCATCGTCAGCGCTTCGTCTAGACCAAAGAGCAAATTAGTCGCGGGGGTATAGGGAAAGAAACCGCGCTCGGCGGCGTCTAGCAGTGGTGCCCAATCCCAATAGGACCGGGGCAACCGGGCTTCTTGTGCCGCGCTTAACGCCCGTTGGCTGATCGCGTTAAAACCCAAACCCGGTGGCAGCATCAACCCCTTCTGGGACCCGGCGACGGTCACGTCAACGCCCCATTCGTCGTGGCGGTAGTCGACTGCGCCGAGCGACGAGACCGCGTCGACCATTAATAGGGCCGAATGCTCGGCGCGGTTGATCGCGCGGCGGATGGCGGCGATATCGCTGAGGATGCCGGTCGAGGTTTCGTTGTGGACCAGGGCGACGGCTTTGATCGCGGGGTCGGCCCTGAGTTTGGCGGTGACCTGATCTGGATCGACACGGAAGCGCCAATCGCCGACTAGTTCCTCGACTTGCAACCCGAACCGGGTGGCGACTTTGCTCCACTGCACGGCGAATTGTCCGCTGGTGCAGAAGAGTACTCGATCGCCTGGCGAAAGCGTATTGGCCAATGCGGCTTCCCAGGCGCCGCTCGCCGACGAGGGATAGACGGCGATGGGGTTGGTCGTGCCGAAAACGGTCCGCAATCGTTCGAATATGCCCAGCGTCAGTTGTGCGAATTCGGCACCACGGTGGTCGATGGTGGAACGGGAGATGGCTTGCGCGATGCGTTCGGGCAGGGGTGTGGGACCGGGGATTTGCAAAAAGTGACGGCCAGGTTTTTGCGGCATTGTGTCGGATATCGTCTTGGCTATAGATTAAACGGAGTAGGCACCAACATACGAAACCGCAGAGAGCAGCTCAAACAGACTATGGTTGACCTTATTTCAGCAGCGCAACAACAGCAACTCGACGAAGAAGGCTATGTCGTTATTCCCGACGTGTTGTCTATAGCCGAAATAGAATCCTATCGGGCACAGCTTCTGCAACTGGCTGAAGCCGAGCGCGCCGACGGCAAGGCGCGGGAACACGCCGACGGCAAGGGCCAGCATGTGCGTTGGTTAGTGAACAAAGGCCAGGCCTTCGAAAAGCTAGTGGCCCACAATAAGGTCATGCCCTATTTCGAACACTTGTTGGGCAAGGATTATACGCTGAGCACTCTGACTTCGAATCTGATCTACCCGGGTGCTCCCGACAACCCCTTCCATATCGACAATGCGCTTGGTGCGATGCCCGAACCGCTGCCGAGCTTTCCGATGTTCGTCAACAGCCTGTGGCTCTTGGACGATTTTACAGCAGAAAACGGCGGTACGCGTTTTGTGCCGAGCAGCCATCGCTGGTTGAAAAAACCTCCTACGGCAGATGATCCACAGGCGTTATGCCATCCCGACGAAGTGCGACTCAGTGCGCGCAAGGGTTCGGTCTTTCTGTTCAATGGTGCTATTTGGCATGCGACGGGTGCGAATGTGACCGATCGGGCGCGTATCTGCCTGATTTGCTTTTGCTGTCGCTCGTTTTTGAAGCCGATGTTCGATTTTGTACAGCATCTACTACCGGAGGTGGTAGAACGGGCTACGCCTGAGATGCGGCGGATTTATGGGTTTGAGTCGAGACCGGGGGGGCTTGATGTGCCGAAAGGGGAGGCTCAGCGTGGGCCATAGGTGGACGGGTAGAGTGAGGGTGTGCTATGATCCAGCTAAAAGAAAAGAGAGAATGAGTTGCGCTTGACGACATCGGTTTTGGGGTCATATTCTACCGTTTATGATCTGGTTTTTTGGCGTGCTTACTATAGCGTTGTTGGCGGTCCTGGCGCAAATACTGCTACTGACACAAAAGCGGTCTAATGAGTTTAAGATCCGTCAGGATCCCCTGCGGCGACGCATCGAATTTCACCACAGCGAGATGGAGGGCAGCTTTTCCCGTGTCGAGGATACTGTCGTGCGTAGACAAGAAGAAATCACCTTTACGATAAACCACCTGAAGAAACAACGCGAGGCCCTCGGCCAGGCCGTGGCGCAATTACAAAACCAGGTTTATGACGACCAACCCGAATTAGTGGATTCGGACGCGGAAGCGGTGATGGTGGAAGTCGCGGCGGCGGCAGGTGAACAGAGCCCGCGCACCGTATTGCGCGAAGCACAGAATCGCTATGAGGAAATTGGCGGATATATTGGCGAGTTAGAAAAAGACGTGACAAATGTGCGGCGCAATATAGAGCGCATTGAGGTCAAGATGCGATGGAAAACCAGTGTTGAATTGCAAGAAGCAGGCGAAGCAGGCGAGAGCGGCGAGGAGCAGAAATAATGGGTATTTCTATTGCGATAGTAGTGGTGCTGGTTGTTGTTCTCCTTTTGGTGCGTGGCCAGTCTGATGTTAGGCTGAGAAAGATGCGGGCCGAACTTATGGCGATGCGTTCGTATGAACAACATCTGCAGATCGAGAAGGCTGAAGTACAGCAGCTGATCGACCAGGTTACGGAGAGTCTCAAACACGCGACTGGTCGCCAGGAGACCGCGCAAAACGCGTGTCGAGATTTGCGCAAGCTCCTGGAAGAATCGGGTGTTTTTGTAGCGCCGGTTAAACTGGAAATGCCGGAAGAAGACAACCAGGCCTGAGCATTCCCTCGCACAATCAGGTTGTTCCGCTGAACCCCTCTTGTATGGTCAGGCCACTTCTGCAGTGATTTCCAATTGCACGGCTTGGCGCGGCAGATAAAATTCCTGCATATAGTGCTTTTTGCAATAACCGCGCGCCGTGTGTCGTTCGTGGCAATCGGTTACCTGGCAGGTGGTGCGGCCATAGACGCGCTCGCGTTCGGGGGTGAGGCGGCCATAGCGGCGCACCTGTTGATAGTGGCGAAAGCAGAAACCCCGGGCGATCTCGGCCTGGCTGCAATCCTCGGCCTTACAGAGGCCCTGTCGATGACCGTATTCGCGTTCGGGGGTGAGGCGGCCGTGGCGGCGCACCTGCTGATAGTGGCGTGGGCAATAACCGGCGGTGCGCGCTCCTATATCGCAATTGTGGGCCCGACACAGGGGTTGCCATTTTCCTTTGATGATTTTGTTATCGTGCATAGTAGGTTTCCTTTCAAATTGCGGCGCATGCAATGACTTTAAGATCGCCATAATGGATCCATAGCAATGTGATGCGGATCAACTGTGCGTACTTTTGTAGACTCAGACTTCATATAGCAAGGTCCGTGCCATTAATGAGCGGAAATCTGTTCTATTTGATCTTAACTGGTTGACTGAGAATGAATTGCGAAGAACGAAGAATATCTTGGGCTACTAAATAGTCGTTTAGTAAAGTGGCGAGTGTCGCCACTTTCCCTCAGGTATCTGACACTAGTGATAGTTTTCTGTCGCTTAAATCTCCGCTAGGAGTTGCCGACTCGTATCGCGGATGGGGCCGCGCTGTTGGTCGGCGAAGAGGTCGGCATTGGCAACGATTTCTTCGAGTGGAGGTCGGGCGTATTCGCCCAAGCCCCGGATTTGTTGCAGGAATTCGGGGTAGTTTTGTGCTTGATCCAGCCGCACGAAAAGCGCGGCTATCAATGCAAAGAGGTCCTGGTTATCCGGATCGTGCGCCCGCAGCTTTTCGAATTTGATGAAGCGGGTGTTGACCCCAGAAGGGTCGGAGCTATAGGCGTGTGGTGGCTTGGGCAAAAATTCGGTCAATCGTTCGATCTCAGGGGCGATATGCGCTTTGAGCACGATGTGCTCATTGCCCGAGAGTTTGCGGTATTGCTGTAAAAATTGAGTGTGGTAGAGCGGGTGCAGATCGAGTTGGGCCAATACGCTGCACAAGTGACCGGCTTCTTCTTCGGGATCGGGTTTTTCGAAAAGCCCTTCACCGACGTCGATTAAAATACGGGCACTGCCGGCAAATTCCACTCGCCGTTTGAAGTCGGGTGCTTGGGAATGTCGCAAGCGGGTCTCGATTACCCGGTAGAGCATTTCGCGGATAATCAGCGAATTTTCCTCCTGGGCTTGCGAATCCATGGTTTTGTATTGGTTGAAAAACTCATAGCGTTTGAGTTGCAGATAGTGCTGGTACAGGCTGTTGTAGCCGTGGCCCATACTGCCGGGCACATCGGCTTTAACCGAACCCGAGTACTGCTGTAACAAACGTTTGAACCCGGCGGTAATATCGAAGCCGTCGTAGCGATTGGCGGTGACGTAGTTCAGACCGTAGACGATTTCTTCAGTCACGGTCTCAACAAAGGCCTTGATGCCCTCGGCGCCCATAGCGATCAGTTGTTCGAGCAATTCTTCGGTTTTGACCGAGCGGCTGAGCTTGAAACGTGCCTCGTCCCACAAATCGTGCATGACCTCGGCGGTTGTCTGCGGCTCCAGTTGTAGGTTTAGTTCGCCGGCTAGTCGGAAGGCGGCGCCGTGGCAGATATCGCGGTCGATGGCGAAATAGGTCGGGTAGTTGTAGACCTCGCAGATGTCGTAGAGCTTGAGGTGCGACCAGAATCGTTCGCGATTTTCGTCGAAGATCTCGTCGGCGATATCGTAGGGGTCGCGCTCGCGGATGGCGGGTTTGAGCGAATAAAGCTGGTCGGCGTAGTAGCGAAAGAAGGTGCCAAACTCGTCGTCTTTCCCGTCGGTGTCGCGCAAGTGCTTATTGTGGTCGCGCAGCGTGTCCTTGATGATGTAGTAGCCGAGGGTATAGTGGCTTTTGAGATGGTCTTGCAGCCGGCGGATGGTCTCCAGGATCAGCAGATAGTCCAATAGCGGCCACGCCTCCTGGATCAGCACCTCGCTGATGGCCCAATAGTCGTAGCCTTTTTCGTAGGCTTCGCGCAGTACCTTTTCGGGGATATAGATGGTGCGGCGGGTGCGACCGACGTGGAAGGACTGGTGTTCGCGCGAGTTGTGGAAGACCAATAATGATGGACCTTGCACCAGGGTGACGCTGACATTTTTGTCGAGCAACGCGTCAACGAGATAGAGCGGCAACTGGCGTACGGCGCTGTAGAAGAATTTGACCATATCGTGCCCGGCGTGGAAGCGGTCGAGCTTTTCGTCGGGCATCATCACGCCATTGCGCAGGCGGGTTTGCTGGCCGAAGATGACGGCTTTGGCGTTCATGCGGATTGTCTCGTTGACCTCTTCGTGCTCGACGAGACCTTCGCGCAGGCCGGTGTTGGGGCGTTGGTCACCGGTGGCGTAGAGGGTGGGGTCTTCGGGATAGTGTTGTTGGGGGAGGCGGTATTGCATGGGAGTGTTGGCGTGGGTTTGGGGTTGATGCGTTTGTTTGGAAAAGTAATACTTTAGAGATGGGGATCCAAGTCAGAATGGGGTGGGCCTGCTGACGGTCCGGGTCAGAGGGAGACCCAGACCTCGGCAGTTTGGCTCTTCCTATTAATGGTGAATAAGTGGAGATAGGAGAAGAAAATGAGTGTTGATGTGAGTGAGAAGAGGGCGCAGTTCGATCGCGACGGTTACGCGATACACGAAGATGTGTTGGATGCGGGGTTGGTGGCGGAGGCGAGTGCGCATGTGGATTGGTTGGTGAAAAAACATCCGGAGTTGAGGCCGGAGAACTTGGTGCATACGCTGGTGGCTAAAGATCCATTCTGGGTGCGGTTGATTAGCGATGAGCGTTTGTTGGATATTGCCGAAGAGTATCTGGGGCCGAATATCGCGCTCTTTGCCTCGCACTATATCTCGAAGCCGCCCGAAGACGGGCAGCCGGTGCTTTGGCATCAGGATGGTTCGTATTGGCCGTTGGAGCCGATGGAGGTCGTGACGCTGTGGTTGGCGGTGGATGATTCGTTGCCGGAGAATGGCTGTATGCGGGTGGTACCGGGCACGCAGGGTATGGAGTTGCACGAGATGAAGCCGTCGACGGATACGCCGAATGTGCTGAACTCGCAGATAGATCCGGAATTGGTCGATGAGGAGCGGGCGGTGGATATCGTGCTCAAGGCCGGCGGTGTGTCGGTGCACCATCCCAATATCGTGCACGGGTCCAATCCGAATACCT
>DQLG01000278.1 GCA_015660315.1 Candidatus Latescibacterota bacterium | reverse complement strand
CGCTGGTTCAGCGCCTACAAGATCGGGGCGTTCGTATCAGCGCGGCGCCCGTCGAAGACAATGTACCCAGCGTTTTCGGCATCTTGATTTCTTGGTTCCCCATGCTTTTGTTGATTGGGGTATGGATATTTTTCATGCGCCAAATGCAATCCGGTGGCGGAAAAGCAATGGGATTTGGGAAGTCCAAGGCCCGCCTGCTTACCGAAAGTCATGGCCGGATCACATTTGACGATGTTGCCGGCATTGATGAGGCCAAGGAAGAACTTGAGGAAATCGTCGATTTTTTGAAATCTCCGCAAAAGTTTCAACGACTAGGCGGCCGCATTCCTAAAGGGGCGTTATTGGTCGGCCCTCCCGGCACCGGCAAGACTCTGCTCGCACGCGCCATTGCGGGCGAAGCCAATGTCCCTTTTTTCACCATCTCAGGCTCAGACTTCGTTGAAATGTTCGTGGGGGTCGGGGCAAGCCGGGTCCGCGACATGTTCGAGCAAGCCAAAAAGAATGCACCGTGCATTATCTTTATTGACGAAATCGATGCTGTCGGGCGTCATCGCGGTGCCGGCCTTGGCGGTGGCAATGATGAACGCGAACAGACGCTCAATCAATTGCTGGTCGAGATGGATGGTTTTGAATCCAATGAAGGAGTGATCTTGATCGCCGCCACCAATCGGCCTGACGTTCTGGATCCGGCATTGTTGCGGCCGGGGCGGTTTGACCGGCAAGTCGTTGTTCCCCTCCCGGATATCATCGGCCGCGAGAAAATTCTCAAAGTGCACATGCGTAAAATTACGCTATCCACCGAGGTTAACCCACGCATCCTCGCCCGCGGTACGCCGGGCTTTTCCGGCGCCGATTTGGCCAACCTGGTCAACGAATCTGCCTTACTGGCGGCGCGGAAGGGACGGCGCTCTGTGGGTATGGCGGAAATGGAAGAAGCTAAGGATAAAGTCATGATGGGCGCCGAACGACGTTCCATGGTGATGTCCGATGACGAAAAGAAACTCACCGCTTATCATGAGGGCGGGCATGCGCTGATCGCTGCCCACTGTCCGGCTTCTGACCCCATTCATAAAGCGACCATCATCCCCCGCGGCCGCGCACTCGGCATGGTTATGCGTTTGCCTGAAAGGGATCATTTGTCGGTTTCGCGGGAGAAGATAACAACGGACATTTGTGTTGCCATGGGGGGTCGGATCGCCGAGGACTTGGTGTTTGGCTACGACAAAGTAACCTCGGGCGCTTCACAGGATATTGAAATGGCGACCAAGTTGGCGCGCGGCATGGTCACCCGCTATGGCATGAGCGACGAACTCGGACCATTAGCTTATGGCCAAAACGAAGAAGAAGTTTTCCTCGGCCATTCGGTGACCAGAACTCAGAATTTGTCTGAAGAAACGGCGCGAATTATTGACGTTGAGATCCGAAAAATCGTAGATGCCGCCTATGAACGCGCAAGAACCATCCTAACCGACAATCTGAATCAGTTGCACGACGTGGCAAATGCGTTGCTCGAGTACGAAACATTGAGCGGCGAGGATATTGCCACATTGCTCAGGGGAGAAGCGATTCATCGTCCGGATGAGAACGAACTGACGGCCGATGCGGATGGTTCATCGTCATCGGTTCCAGCCAGTGGCCCGACGCTGGGGCCGGAACCAGATCACGGTGGTCCAAACCCCCATCCGCAACCGAGCTCCTGACCGGATTGAGCGGCGTTTGCTCGCCGGATGTGGCCATGATGGCGGCTGCGAAATCATCTGTCTATCTTAAGCCCTGCGGAATGATATCGGGGACACTGGCGGCCGATGCCATTAAGAGCGGCCACGCCTTGCCGTTCGTGTCGTCGGGCCTTGCCTTTACCCAATGTGAGATCATCCGCCGGGTGCAGGGCGAAACACTATGCCGTGAATTTCTGACCGCCAGAGATATGGCAAGCGGGTCAAGGCGAGATGAACTGTCAGAACTCATCGTACGGGTAACGACAGAACGCCCGCCATTACGATTGAGCGCGGCGACACTCCTTTTTGACCGGCCGCTGGTGATGGGCATTGTCAACGTAACTCCGGATAGTTTCTCCGGTGACGGGCTCGCAGGGGATGTGACGGCGGCGATCGCGCGGGGCCGCCAGCACGTTGAAGAGGGCGCGGATGTGCTCGATATTGGTGGCGAGTCGACCCGACCTGGTGCTGATTTCGTCGACCCTGACGAAGAGTGCGACCGGATTCTACCGGTTATTTCAGCCCTTAAAGACTTGGGCGTGCCGATATCGGTCGATACCCGCAGGGCCAAGGTGATGACGGTGGCGACGGCTGCCGGCGCGACAATAATAAATGATGTATCCGCTCTTACCGGGGATCCGCACAGTTTGGACGTGGCGGCAGCAGCGGGCGCGGCGGTGGTGCTCAATCATATGCGCGGGTCTCCCCGGGACATGCAAGATAATCCGCACTACGCGGATGTGGTGCTCGATGTTTACGACGAATTGGCAGCGCGGATAGAGGCAGCGGTGGCCGCTGGCATTTCGCGGGAACACTTGATCGTCGACCCTGGCCTGGGCTTTGGCAAGACCGCTGCCCACAATTTTCAATTGCTTTCGAGCCTTGCGTTGTATCAAGGACTCGGGTGCCCGCTTCTCATCGGCGCCTCGCGCAAATCGTTCCTCGGCGCAATTTCAGGGGGAGGTACCCCGGCCGAACGGCTGCCGGGATCGCTCTCGGCAGCAATTGCCGCTGTTCAGCAAGGGGCGAACATAGTCCGCGTCCACGACGTCGCGCCCACCCGACAAGCCTTAAAGACATTGAGTGCTATAGACGGTGGAAATTGACTATCAGTCGCGTCGAATATGGTAGTAAATTGGGTCCTTAGCGCGGACGTATTTGCGGATCGGCGCAAGTCCAAATCAATTTAATTACGGCGGCAATCTGATGACACGAAAGTATTTTGGCACCGATGGTATTCGAGGTCAGGCAAATACCGAGCCGATGACAGCTGAAATTGTTCTCCGCGTTGGCCGGACGGCAGGCCATTATTTTACCCGCGGGGATCATCGTCACCGGGTGGTGATTGGCAAAGATACCCGACTTTCAGGATATATGATTGAGCCTGCATTGACCGCCGGGTTTGTCTCGGCGGGGATGGACGTGGTTCTGGTTGGACCTCTGCCGACGCCTGCGGTCGCCATGCTCACCCCTTCTTTGCGGGCTGATTTAGGGGTCATGATTTCGGCCTCCCACAACTCGTTTGAAGACAACGGCATCAAGTTATTCGGGCCCGACGGCTACAAACTTTCCGACGACGTTGAGACCGCGATCGAAGAGCGCATGGACAACGGCCACGATAGCGATCCCGTGCCGCCAATGTT
>DQLG01000566.1 GCA_015660315.1 Candidatus Latescibacterota bacterium | reverse complement strand
GAGGGCGGCCACGACCATACTGAAGAAGACATTGCCGTGCTTGCGGATTTTGCCGACACCTATTTTTTCGGCGTCCCCTTAGAGGGTAGCTTCAAGAGCCTGCCACAAGATCAAGCAGAACGCCCCGCAGCTTTCGACTGGGCGAAACCATCATAAGGGGCGACCTGGAAAAAACGCGTAGCTAAAGCCGATATTCGTTTTAATTCTCATTTGAGCACGACGAGTTCGTTCCGCGCGAATCGAACTGAACGGAGGCAATACCTGATGCCCACAACAACCGCACCTGAAAACATCGTCGCCAATTTCATCGAACCCGCCGATCCGAACCGCGATTATGTACATTGGCGCAACTTCCTGCGCCAGTGGTGGGTGCTCGGGCCTTTCTCCTTCGCCGAGCGCGCCTACGCCACTGATGACCCCGCCCGCGCGCTCAATGATCATTTTATCGCCGACGAAGCCCTGCTCGTCCCCCGCGAGGACGAGGAAATAACCGGCTGCATCTGGCGCCGGTATTCGGCCGTTAGCGTGATGAACAAATGGTGGGAATTGACACCAGAGCGGGTCTTGCTGCGCCACCACCACCAACTGCGGCTGAGGAGTAAGGAGCCGCAACCCGAACCGCCCGGCGGCGTGCACGTGACGATGGACTTGTTCACCATCGAGGACGAGCTAATGCCGTGTTGGGGTTCGCCCGAGCGCGGCATCCCCGGCGAACCGCACTGCCCCCGCTGGAGACCCATATCCCCGCCAAACCGGACCGCTGCCCCGAGTGCAGCCAACGGGTTGGCTATTACACCTCGTATAGCTCATGGGAATTCCCGCGTCGTGCCTGGGATCAGCCGAGCTTTCCCTTCGACCATTCGGTCAGTTACCTGGCGGCCCAGGTACGAGTCGAGGAAGCAAGCGATTATCTGCTGCGGTGGAGCTCTAACACACCTTGCCGGATCTGGGCGATGAAGGCTGGGCCGAACCCGGGCTGGCACTGCTGTCCAATGGCGAGGGCAATGCGCCGCTCTACTTCGCGCGCTCCGCCGACGGGGGCCGCACCTGGAGCGATCCGGTGCGCAGCCGGCTGCACGGACAGTATCCGGGGCTATTGGCGATGAGCAATGGGATGCTTGTCGCCACCTATGGCCGGCCGGACAACCGGATCGCGGTCTGCCTTGACGGCTATGGGGAGGGCTGACCCTACGAAATTACCGTCTCGACGGCACCCGGATGGCAAGGCGTCACAGCGGTAGAAATTGCAGCTGACGAAATACTCGTGGTCTTCGAGGACCAATTGTGGGAGCCTACGCGCGACAATAAGAAGGTGGTCCGGCACCTGATCGCCCACAAGGTCCGGCTGGAACTATTGGCCACCGAAGCCGAGTAGAAGCCGTCCCCGACTGTCGCACAGCAACATCGCCGGTACTTTTTCCGACAATTTTGCTTAGCCCTTAAAAAACGCCGGGCAATTTGACACCTTACGCTTCCACCGACCACATCGTATTGCGCGCCTTGTAACTCAGCAACTCCGAATAGTGGTGCACCTGGCAGGCCTGTTGCCCTTCACCGACAGTCGTCGGCACTTCGAGCACAAAATCGGCAAAATGCGGCGCGTTAAACGCCACAAAGGCCAGGGATATTCCGTCGACATAACGGTCGTGCCTGACACTCAAGTCGGGAAAGACGATCGGCCCGGTGTCCACTTGGTAGCTGTGGTCCTCGCGCCGGGAATTTATTGTTTTCGCCGGGCATTCGATAATCGCACGCAACTGAGTCTCATCGTTCCAGATCTCCGTCTGCGAGACGATGGGTAGCAAAGCATAGTTCGCGTTGACGATCGCCTCGTTATCCCGCAATTCGTCCGTCTTTACACCTTCAGTCAGGTAGTATCTCGGCCCCCCAAACGGAAAATCCATTGAAGGCAGGCATTCTTTGTATTGCGGGTTGAGATAAGCCTTGCGCCTAAAGGCCACACTATGCTCGGGGCCAAAGATCGGCATAAAATCGTAGTTGTCCTCCTGGAAGAGGCCGTTGGGCGCAAAAGTGCGCTCACCCTTGCAGGAGCCCACCTGGATATAATCCTCGTGCTGTCCGCTCCGCTCATCGATGATGCGAGTGCGCGATTCGACCCAAAACCGCACTTCGTTTCTGGCGGCAGTGCTAAGTATAAACGAACGACCGTAGTCGAGTGGTACCATAGTCACCTTGTCCTTAGGGTTGTGACGATAACCGCATGGATATTGAAGATTTTAATCTTTCACCAAATTCAGAGGCCCAACACCTGCCATTTCTTCTACGCCTGCGACAACAACCCGAATTGGCCAGCGACTAGACCGAACCGGCCGGTGGAGATTTTAGCGTTGGACGGGTCATGGGCTTATCTTTCCAGGTACGTTATTCTTTCGCACAATTTCAAACTAAAATACCTATTGTGTCTCCCTTCCCCAAGGGAGACGGCCAGAGGGACATTTATGGCGCCCAATATCGTGCTTTTTTTGACCGATCAATTGCGACGCGACGCACTGGGGTGCTATGGCAATAAAACCTGCCAGACGCCGCATTTAGATCAACTCGCCAATGCAGGCATCCGTTTCGACCAGGCCTATACTACAAGCCCGGTCTGCTCACCTGCTCGCGCTTCGTTGATGACGGGGCTATATCCGCACAAGCACGGCGTGATGATCAATACGCATATCGCGCCCGCCTGGAACAGGGGTCTATCGACCGACGTAGCGACCTTTAGCCGCCTGTTAAAAGAGACCGGTTATGCCCTGGACTATGCGGGCAAATGGCATGTGCACCAAGATCTGGGGCCGGAGGAATTCGGCTTTGACCGGCACATTATCGGGAGTGCACAGAGCGAAATGGAACCCGGCTCAGCATTGACGGTCGATTTTCCCGGCAATTCTTTTCCCGTCGCAGGCACAAGTGCCTTGCCAAAAGAAGAGCATAAAACGTGGAAAGTGGCCGATGACGGCATTGCGATGCTACGCGAGCGGGCCGGCGGTGATCAACCCTTCTTTTTACGCGTCGACGCGACCGCGCCGCATTTCGCCAATATAGTACCCGAGCCTTATGCCTCGATGTACGACCCGCAAACGATTGAACCCTGGCCAAATTTTGCCGAATCGTTTACCGGCAAACCCGCCGCGCATTTGCGCAAACACCAAGAATGGCATCTCGAAGATAAGGACTGGTCCTGGTGGCAGCAGGTGATCGCCAAATATTATGGCGATGTGTCGCTAATCGATACTTGCGTGGGGCGGGTGCTCGACGCGATTGGCGAGTGCGGCATCGAAGATAATACGATCTTTATTTTCAGCGCGGATCACGGCGACTCGTTGGGCAGCCACAAGCACTTTGAAAAGTCTGGTACGATGTATGATGAGGTCTTTCGCATTCCGTTATTGGTAAAAATGCCGGGGAGCGAGCACAGGGCCATCCCGCAATTTGTTCGCTTGCTGGATTTAATGCCCACCCTCGTCGAATGCGGCGGCGGCGCATTACCTACAGGGCTCGATGGCAAGAGCTTGCTGCCGTTTTTAGAAGGCAATAGCCCGGAAGACTGGCCCGATAGTGTATATTGCGAAAGCCATGGCGAGGTCTGGGGCTATAGCTCGCAGCGGATGGTGCGTAGCGAACGATGGAAATATGTGTATTCACCGAACGATATGGACGAGCTATACGATCTTGAAGCCGACCCCGCGGAGTTGCGGAATCTCATCGATGACGCCTCGTCCGCCGATACGCTCAAACAGATGAAAGCGCGCCTGATCGGATGGAATGACGCGACGGACGATATGTTTC